>CAYHFY010000013.1:0-3162 GCA_964356085.1 uncultured Candidatus Saccharibacteria bacterium | reverse complement strand
TTTTTTTTTTTTTGGGGGGGGTTATCCGGCGGTCCCTGGGTCGGTTTATTTGGGGGGGTTTTGTTGGGGGGGCCGGGTGGTGGGGGGGGCCCTGGCCGCTCACGTTCTCCTACGCCCGCGCGCTCCAAGAAGAGGCGCTCGCGGTGTGGCAGGGGAAGGAAGAGAACATCCCCGCCGCACGCGCGGCATTCCTCGCCCGCCTCGCAAAGGTCTCCGCCGCCCTCGGCTAAGGAATCATGTTGGACGTGGTACGTCCAACATGATTCTATGGCTCATATTCAGAGGATTCCAGATTAATTAACTCGTTTGCGGTTCTGTCAGCAAGGTATTCCTTCAATGCGGCGGCATAGTTTGTTCCAAAAGCATTTTTGAAAAGTGATGTAGTGAGAATCGAGGGGAAATTTGGTTTGCCGCAGTAGTCAAGATAACTGCCCCAACGATAGCCTTGGAGATACTCAAGCGTTTCCGAGACATCTTTAATCGTTCCTTTATCGCGTTGCCGCCATTTCTTTGCCCCCGGAAGATAATCAAGAGAATTCAAATGCAGATAATGAAGGATATAGAGAAAATGTTCTTGACGTGCAACGAGAATCTTTTTTGTGTTGCCTTGAAAGAGGGAGCCGTGGCGTTCGTGTCGTTCATTAAAGTATCTCGCATAACCGCTCAATTTCCGAAGGAAAAGAGTAATGCCGCCCTCGATGCGTTCCGAGAGCAGGAGATGGAAGTGATCCCTCATGAGTTCCCATCCGTGTATGTCGACCAGTCGTTCCCGCATGTTGGACGTACCACGTCCAACATGCGAGTTGGAAGGGTTCGCGCGTGAAAATTGTGTAGCAGGAGCGGTATCATTGAACTCGTAGAGATCGTGGACGAAACGTGCGTAATCCTGCGAATCGAGAAATATCTTCCGACCGTCAACTCCTCGATTCATGACATGATAAAGTTCCATATCCCCATCATAACCCATGTTGGACGTGGTACGTCCAACATGGGTGCGTTGCGAGATAAGGACGGGTGCGGTATAGTGCGACCATTATGCTTACGCTCTCGGTAGAGAAGCGAGAAAAAACCGGCGCGAAAGCGCCAGCTCTGCGGCGCGCGGGCTCCATCCCCGCGGTGGTCTACGGCGCGCACCATTTAGCGACCCCGATTACCGTCTCGGCGGTCGCCTTCGGGAAGGTGCTTCGCGAAGCGGGCGAGGCCACCATCGTCTCTCTCGCTGGTCTCGGCGAGCCGCTCCCGACTCTCATCCACGAGGTCGATCTCGACCCGCTCACGAACCGTCCGCGCCACGTCGATTTCTACGCCGTGACCAAGGGCGAGAAAGTCGAGGTCGCTATCCCGCTCGTTTTCGAAGGGGTGTCGGCGGCGGTAGAGGCGGGTGCCAACCTGGTGAAGGTGCTCCATGAGATAGAAGTGGAGGCCGACCCGATGAGCCTCCCGCACGACATCAAGGTCGACCTCTCTGTGCTTATGACGATCAACGACCAGATCCACGCGCGAGATCTCGTCCTTCCTGCAGGCGTTACTCTCGTTTCCGAGCCGGAAGAGGTTGTCGCGCTCGTCCAAGAAGTCGTCGAGGAGAAAGAGGAGGTGGCACCGGCGGATATCGCCTCTATCGAGGTGGAGAAGAAGGGTAAGGAAGAGGAAGCGCCTGAAGGAGAGGCGGCCGCAAGCTGATCCGCCCCCGAAGGGGCGTTCAGGGCGTTGTGCTACACTTACCGGACAATGCGTCGGTTTTTCTTTTTTGTGTTCCTATGCGCATTTCTCGCCGCGCCTTCCGCGGGGCTCGCACAGAGCGTCTCTCAAGCGGTAGAACAGCGCCAACAGGAGCTTCAAGGCCGGCTGAACGACCTGGAGAAGCAGATTGCCGTCCAACAACAGCTCCTCGAGGGCGCGCGCGGCCAACGGCAGACGCTTCAATCGCAGATAGACGCTTTTAATGCGGAAATAAAGAGGACCCAGCTCCGGATACAGGCGATTAATCTCATCATCGCGGAATTAAACGGCGATATCGGCGTGCGCGATCAGACGCTCTCGGAGCTTTCCAAGCGTCTCGCCGCAGAGAAAGAGTCGCTCGCGCAGATACTGCGCCAGACCCAGATGCTCGATCGGTATTCGGCGGTAAGCATCGCGCTCGGTTCGCAGGACGTCTCGGACTTCTTCGCCGATCTCGACGCCTTCGTCTCGATCAAGCGCTCGCTCGCCGACTCTTTCGATCAAATAGAGCAGACCAGCTCCTCGACCGAGGCAGAGAAAGAGGCGCTCCTCGCGCGCCGGGCCGAGCAGGAACAACTGCGAACCGTCGCCCAGCTCGCGAAGCGTCAGGTGGAGGCGCAGGAGCGGGAGAGACAACAGCTCCTGCGAGAGACTAAAGGCGTCGAAGCGAATTATCAGAAGCTTATCTCTGCGACCCAGAAGACCGCGGCGCAGATACGGAGCGAGCTCTTCACGCTCCGCGATTCGGCGTCTATCCCCTTCGGCACTGCACTTCTCTATGCGCAGGCGGCGGAGCGCGCGACCGGCACGCGCGCGGCGGTAACGCTCGGCGTCTTGAAACAGGAGACGAATCTCGGCGAGAACCTCGGTACCGGCACGTGGCGCATCGACATGCACCCGACTCGCGATCAGCCGGTGTTCGTCTATGTTACGCAGGCGCTCGGCTTCAACCCCGACACGATGCCCGTCTCGAAGAAGCCCTCCTACGGTTGGGGCGGCGCGATGGGTCCCGGACAATTCATCCCCTCGACCTGGGTCTGCTATGGCGGTTTCATAAACACGACCACAAATGGCTGTGCGCCGCCGGCGCGCTTCGGGAACTCGTTCTGGCAGGGGCCGTGGCAGTACACCGCGAGTAAAGACCGCGTGCGCAAGCTTACCGGCGGCTCCGTACCATCGAACCCCTGGAGCGCGCAGGACGCCATCATGGCGACCGCGATGCTGATGGCCGACAACGGCGCGGCGAAGCAGACGCCGGAAGCCGAGCGTCTCGCCGCCCTCCGCTACTTCGCCGGATGGACGAACGCGCGGAAGCCGGCATATGCCTTCTACGGCGACGGCGTGATGGGCTTCGCCGCGCAGTTCCAGCGAAGCATCGACCAGCTCGGCGGAGCGTAGTTATCTAGAGTTATCCACCCCGCGCGTCCCGCGCCCGCGCCCGCG
>CAYHFY010000012.1:0-9900 GCA_964356085.1 uncultured Candidatus Saccharibacteria bacterium | reverse complement strand
GAAAATCACGCGACGCTCCTTGCGGCGGGAGAGAGCGCCGCGCTCGCCGGGCGTGTCATGTCTCTCCGAGAGCATGGCGGCTCGCTCTTCGTCGACCTCTTCGACGGCACGGGGAAAGCGCAGATTTATTTCCAAAAAGAGAGTCTCGGAGATGCCGCGTTCGAGCAGTTTACGCTCCTTGTCGACACGGGCGACATCATCGAAGTAGGCGGCGGCGCATTTACGACCAAGCGGGGACAGCCGTCGCTCCTCGGCGCCTCGTGGCGGATGCTCGCCAAGTCGCTCGTTCCCGTGCCCGACCAGTGGTTCGGCATCAAGGACGAAGACGAGCGATACCGTAAGCGTTATCTGGACATCCTGCTTTCAAAGGATCTCGCAGAGCGTATCAAACGTCGCTCGGCTTTCTGGAACGCCTTCCGCCAGTTTCTTCTTGAGCGAGATTTTATCGAAGTAGAGACGCCCGTTCTCGAGACGACGACCGGCGGCGCCGACGCGCGCCCCTTCAAGACGCACCACAACGCGCTCGATATCGATGTGTACCTGCGCATCTCGGTGGGCGAGCTCTGGCAGAAGCGTTTGATGGTCGCCGGACTCCCGAAGACCTTTGAGATCGGCCGCGTCTTCCGCAACGAGGGAATGTCGGCGGAGCACGCGCAGGACTATACGGCGCTCGAGTTTTATGAAGCGTTTAAGGATTACGAAGCGGGGATGGAGATGATTGTCGATTTATATCGCGGTATCGCTGATACGGTATACGGCACGCGCGTGTTCACTGTCAGAGATTTCACCATCGACCTCGGCGCGCCCTGGGAGCGATACGACTATTGCGCGCTTATCAAGAAGGAGTTCGATATTGATCCGCTTAGCGCGACAGCCGAGGAGGTGCGTTCTGCGCTCACGAGCCGCGGCATCGCGTTTGAAGAGAAGGGGTTCAACCTGGAGCGCGGCGTCGATCTCCTCTGGAAGCAGATCAGGAAGACGCTCGGCGGCCCCGGGTTCCTCGTCGGCGTGCCGGTGTACCTCGAGCCGCTCGCGAAGCGAAGTCACTCCGACCCGCGCGTCGTGGAGCGTTTCCAGGTTATCCTCGGCGGCTCGGAGATGGGGAAGGGCTTCAGCGAGCTCAATGATCCGGTCGACCAGGCCGGCCGCTTCAAGCGCCAACAGGAGCTTCGCGAGGCGGGGGACGACGAGGCCCAGATGAACGACGCCGACTACGTCGAGGCGCTTGAATACGGCATGCCTCCCGCGTTCGGTTTCGGCGTTTCCGAACGCCTGTTCAGCTTCCTC
The DNA here is from genome assembly GCA_964356085.1 of uncultured Candidatus Saccharibacteria bacterium. GTDB lineage: Bacteria > Patescibacteriota > Minisyncoccia > Phycocordibacterales > Phycocordibacteraceae > C7867-001. Next base: position 8,613 of record CAYHFY010000012.1, on the reverse strand, counting down.
GAAGGCGTCTCCATCCGCGAGGGGCAGATATTCCCCCTCCTGCGTCCTCGCCCGTCGGGAGCACGGCAGGATTAAGAACATGGCCAACACCAGGTGTTGGCCATTTCTACAAGCCATCTGTAAAGGAAAAGCACCCGATGTACAGGGTGCCTTAGTGGATAACCGACCACCGGCGGAGATAATCGGTCACCTCCCTTCTAGAGTTCCGCCCCTCTCTGCCAGACGAGCACGCTCGGGCGGGAGTCGCGGTAGGCGCGGAAGATGTACTGCACCTGCTCGTCCTTCCGCATAAGCAGATACCCCTCCTCGCACGCCTTCTCGACGATGCAGTAGAGCGTGCAGTCGTGGTCTTTCTTGACCACAGCGTTGCTACAGATGCCCGCCTTGAGGATGGGCATCGCCTCGACGCCTTTCAGAACTTCGGAGAAGTCAGCAGGGTCGGCCGCCGGCGCGAGCGGGGCGAAAAACAGCAGAGCCAACAGCGTGATTGTGGGTCTCATACGGTTCTCCTTTCGGTTGGTACTTTGTAGGGTCGGGGTGTCGAACGAGTGCACGAAAAAGATACAGCAATGGAGCGTATTGTCCCTTCAAAAAACACCCCGGATACATATTACGATACTTTCTTGGAAGAATCAACCCCTCCGAACGTAGGGGAGGCGCTCCGTAATTGTTTCCGGAAAATCTGACTTTCCGGAATACGGTTGTCGAAATATCGAACAGAGGAAAAAAGAAAAAGCCGCCAGAGCAGGCGCGACTTTTCCGGACCTGTCTTGACGGCTTGTTGACTAGAGGTCCCATACTCTAGCCACCATACATTTGAACGCGTATGCGAGGAGTTCCACGGTTTCTTGCGAAGGGGAATTATCCCCTAAGACTCGCAAGACTTCCACAGCATTGTCCTGAAAGCTCCTGGTGCGGTCCCGCATACTGCTCATTATGATCTGTTGCTTTTCTGACGGCATTTCTGACGGCATGCCTGCTTTTCTCGGCATACATCTCGAGGAGAGGAATGACTTCGCGCCGTCCTTATCGGTGCTTTCCCATTCCTCGGCGAGAAGCAGTATCTGTCCGCTGGAATCAGTGAGCCACCCGTAGGCCGGTTCCCAGAAGACTTCCGCCTGGTGTTCCTCGAGAGTCAGGAGCGGCGAGAAGCGAGAGATTTTCAGAAAGACGCGCCCTCTTTCTTCGCGTCTCGAGAGGATAATCGCGTGACGCGCCTCGCCGTCGCGATTCCTTGTGATGACATCTCCGGCGTCGAGCGTCAACATCGACGCCTTGAACCGGCATCCTTCTACATCTGCGCTCATTTTTTCCTCCCAAAGAACAGCCTTGCGGCAACAGATGTTAAGATACGCCGTTCCTCTAGTATGTCAACCCATTTCTGGAAAGTCTGACTTTCAGGAACACTCGAAGGCGTCTCCATCCGCGAGGGGCAGATATTCCCCCTCCTGCGTCCGAAGACGCTCCATATCTTCAGTGTGAGTTAAGCAAGGGTAATTCTTGTTCAAAAGCGGTCAAAGCTCGGGCTTTGACCGCTTTTGCTGCCAGAATCGGCGAGGCGAAGTGGTGTGGATAACTCGGTGGCAGGGTGGTGGGAAGGAGTGGTGTATACTACTAAAACGGTTAGTGAAGTGGGAAGCCCGGAGTGGTGGCCGGCTCTCATAGATCTTCCGCCCTATTCCCATGTTCCTCGGAGAATACCTACATACATTCGATCCCAAGAATAGGATTTCGCTCCCGTCTAAATTTCGGAAGGAATTAGGCCGTGTCGTCGTCGTGACGCGCGGCCTTGATAATTGTCTGAATGTGTACTCGCGCAAGACGTGGGAGAAAGAAGCGCAGAAATTTGCCGCTGACGTGAACGGGAGCGCGGCGCGGCGCGGTCTCGCGCGCTTGTTCCTCGCTGGCTCATCTGAAGTGGAGGTCGACAGCATCGGGCGAGTGCTCATCCCTGAACATTTAAAATCGTTCGCATCCATAAAAGGGAAGGCGGTCATCGCCGGCGTCGCCGACAGGGTCGAGATGTGGGAGGAGGGAGCATGGAAGAAGTACTCCGCCGAGATCGAGCGCAATGCGAGCACATTTGCTGATGCGCTTGATGCAGGCGACAAAAAATAATATGGAAGCCCGCCACGACAGCGTATTGATGAAAGAAACGCTCGGTGCGCTCGGCGTACGGCCGAGCGACACGGTGGTCGACGCGACCTTGGGCGGGGCGGGACACTTTTCCGCTCTGCTTGCGGAGCTCGGCGAGGGAGGCGTTATCGTCGGCATCGACGCCGATTCTGCCGCCGTCGAACGGGCACGCGAGGCGTATGCGCGCGACCGCCGGCCCGAACGTCCCGTGGCGCATCTGGTAAACGACAATTTCCGCAATCTTGCGCGCATCCTTGAACGTCTCGGTATCGGCTCGGTCGACAAGATGCTTTTTGATCTTGGCTGGAGCGGCTACCAGATAGCGGCGCCTCGCGGGTTTTCATTCCAGAGCGACGAGCCGCTCCTCATGACCTACGGCGAGACGGGCCTCTCAACAGGGTTCGGGGCAGGCGAGACAGCCGCCGATATCGTGAACGCTTCTTCCGAAGAAGATCTTGCCGATCTTATCTTCGCCTACGGCGAAGAACGTTTCGCGCGGTCTATCGCGCGCGCAATCGTCGCGGCGCGCGCTCGCGAGCGGATCCTCACGACAGGCGCGCTCGTCGCGGCGATACTCGAAGGCACGCCGCGTTGGTATCAGCAGGGGAAGACGCATCCGGCGACGAAGACGTTCCAGGCGCTTCGCATTGCGGTGAACGACGAGATCGGCTCCTTGCGCGAAGGGCTCTCTGCGGCCTTACGCGCGCTCGCTCCGGGCGGGCGTCTGGCCGTCATCACCTTCCACAGCATCGAGGATCGCGCGGTTAAGAACGCGCTCCGCGATGCGGCGCAGGCGGGGTTCGGGACGGTGGTGACGAAGAAGCCCGTCACCCCCTCGAGAGCCGAGGTCGTCCTGAACCGCCGCGCGCGGAGCGCGAAACTGCGCGTCTTCGAGCGTCTTGCCGCCGCGCCGTATGCGGAGACGGCCGGTTCTTCGGTAACCGCATTTTCCTATGTTGTCTAGTCTCCGCCTCCGTGTTCCGTTTTCCCTCCCGTCGCTGTGTTATGGAGTGGTGGGGACGCTCCTGGTCGTCTATATCGGCCTTATCGCCGTGATAATGAGCTACGCGACCTTGACGGTAGAGTTTTCGCAGTCGGTAAGGAACGACGAAGCGGCTATCGCCCTGCTCGAAGGGCGATATCTCGCGGATATCTCACGCATCACCGAGACAAACTATGCCGCAGAGGGATACGCGAAGCCGGCCGTCAAGGCGTTTGTCAGGGCGGAAAGCGTTACCGCGTTGCGCTAGTCTCTCATGCGTGCCCAGTTTCGGTCTCGCATACGTCTCGTTCTCGCGTTCGTGCTCTTCGTCGCGCTCTGCATCCTTGTCCGCCTTTATTTCATACAGATCGTGCATGGCGAGGAATATACGGCAAAGGCCGACCGACAATTCGCTTCGGGCGGGAGCGGACTCTTCGACCGAGGATCGATTTACTTTACCCGTAAGGACGGCACGCTTATCTCGGCGGCGACGCTCGCGACCGGCTTCCTCGTTGCGATAAATCCGCAAACGCTCTCTGACCCGGAGGCCGCATACGCCGCCGTCGCGAACGTCGCCGAAAACGCGCTCTCTCGCGAAGCGTTCCTCGCCGCCGCACAGAAGAAGAATCAGGTATATATCGAAGTCGCGCATCGCTTGTCCGAGGAGGAGGGGGAGGCGCTCGCGAGTAAGAAGATTCCCGGCGTGCAGGTACTGCGCGAACGCTGGCGCTACTACCCGGGCGCTTCACTCGCAGCACAGGCGATAGGCATCGTCTCGTATGGCTCGGGCGACACGCTCTCCGGCAGGACCGGTCTCGAGGCGGCGTACGACGGCGCGCTCGGGCGCTCGGGAGACTCTCTCTATAAGAATTTCTTTGCGGAGCTCTTCTCGAACGTCGGCAACCTGCTTGTCGCCGCGCGAGACGCGCGCGAGGGCGACATCATCACGACCATCGAGCCGGAGGTCCAGATGCGCCTCGAAGACGATCTGGCGGAGATAACGGAGCACTACGCGAGCAAGGAGTCGGGCGGCATCATCATGGATCCGGCGACCGGCGCCATACTCGCGTTCGTCAGTAATCCGAGCTACGACGGGAACGATCTGACGAGCGTCGACCCCAGACGGCTCGGCAGTCCGCTCGTGGAACACGTCTACGAGTTCGGTTCCATCATGAAGCCGATCACGATGGCCGCGGCGCTTGACGCGGGCGTCGTCACGCCGGAGACGACTTATAACGATACCGGCTGTATCTCGGTAAGCGGAGCGAATATCTGTAACTGGGATCTGAAGGCGCGTGGCGTCGTCTCCGTGAATCAGATCATCATGCAGTCGCTCAACGTCGGCGCGGCCTGGCTCGCGACCCGTTTGGGGCAGGATGATTTTCGCTCATATTTCACTACGCTGTTCGGACAGAAGACCGGCATCGACCTGCCGAACGAGAGCGGTGCGCTTATCGGGAATCTCGCGAAGTCCCAGCAGGTGGGTTATGCGACAGCGGCGTTCGGGCAGGGTATCGCCGTTACGCCGATGCAGATGGTGCGCGCGCTCGGCGCGCTCGCCAACGGCGGCGCGATGGTCAAACCGCACCTCGTGCGCGCGGTGCGGCTTGATTCAGGCATAGAGCGCGAGCTTGATTGGGGAGAGAAGGTTCCGGTATTTTCTGCGGCGGCGGTACGCGAGACAGCGACGATGATGGGCGCGCTCCACGATCGTATCCTCGGCGGAGGGAAAGCGATGATCCCCACGATGTCGGTTGCCGCGAAGACCGGCACCGCCCAGCTTACGATGCCCGGCGGAGGGTACTATACAGACCGCTTCTTCCACTCCTTCACCGGCTTTTTCCCCTCCTACAGTCCGAGATTCATCATTCTGCTCTACACGAACGACCCAAAGAACGTCCAGTACGCGTCAGAAACGCTCGAACCGGCTTTCCTTGACCTCGTTCACTTTCTCATCGACTATTACGAGGTGCCGCCCGATCGCGGTTTTGCGACCACTACACCTGCATGAAAAAGCTCTTGAAACCCACATTCGTTTTCATACTTGCACTGTGTGCGCGCGCGGTCATACGCCGCTATCGGCCGCAGATTGTTATGATAACCGGCTCGGTGGGGAAGACCTCGACGAAAGACGCCGTCGCGGCCGCGCTTTCGGAACGCTTCTTCGTGCGAGCAAGCGCGAAGAGCTTCAACAGCGAATTCGGCGTTCCGTTCACCGTCTTCGGCGTGGACAATCCGTGGGATGATCCCTTGAGATGGTTCTCCGTCGCGAAGAGCGCTCTCGCGCTCCTTTTCCTCCCGAATCACTATCCGAACATGCTCGTGCTCGAAGTCGGAGCGGATAGGCCCGGCGACATCAATCGGATACTGCACATCGCGACGCCGGACGCGGTGGTGGTAACGCGCCTGCCCGAGATACCCGTGCATGTCGAGGCGTACGCCTCTCCCGAGGCGGTGCGGGAGGAGGAGTTCTCTCCGGCCTACGCGCTCGCCGCCGGCGCGCCGCTCATCATTCCGGCCGACGATCCCTACGCGCTTGACGGCGCCTTGCGCACCCCTGCGCGCGCGATCTCCTATGGCGTTTCGGAGAGTGCCGGCGTGCGCCTGCTCGATATCGGTTTTTATGAATCAGAGGGGACGGTCGCGGGGATGCAGGCGGTGCTCTGCGTCGGCGGAGAACAAGAGACGCTCGTAGTGAAGGGTTCAGTCGGCAGGACGCAAGTCTTCCCGGTCGCGGCCGCGCTCGCCGTGGCGATCGCTTTCGGCATATCGCGCCCCGAAGCGCTCCGGGTGCTGGAGCACTACGAACCGCCGCCCGGCCGCGGCCGCATCTTCCGCGGCAAGAACGGTTCGATTCTCATCGACGATTCCTATAATGCGTCTCCGGCGGCCGTCGAAGAGGCGCTCGCGACCCTGAAGGCGTTCCCGCGCGCACTGCGGCGCATCGCGGTCTTGGGCGACATGCTTGAGCTCGGGCGCTACTCGGTGGCAGAACACGAACGCATCAGCGCGCTCGCCGCCGCGTCCGCCGACGTCGTCGTCGCAGTCGGCATCCGCGCCCGAGCCTTCGCCTCCGCGAAGGAAGGTGCCGAAGCGATCTTATTCGAGAACGCTCGCGCCGCCGCGCTCTCTCTCCCCGGGTTTGTAAGAGAGGGCGACATCGTCCTTATCAAGGGTTCCCAGTCCATCCGCACGGAGCGAATCGTCGAATCATTGCTCGCCGACCCCGCCGATGCGGCTCGCCTCGTCCGTCAGGAGAGGGCATGGAAGCGGAAGGCGTAATTTACAACAGCGGGTCGCGATAATACGCACCGGTCTCCGCGAGGCCTCCGTGTCATGGGGGTATACTGTAGGCAGTTATGCACGATTTTATTAAAATCGTAGGCGCGTTATTGCTGTCGGGAAGCATGCTCTTCGTGTCGGGACACGCATTCGCCCAAGCCACGAAGGACGTCGACGTGCATGCTCTTCTGCAAAAAGCGACCGTCTCTTTTTCGCCGCGCACGGGCTCTTTTACCGAGGGCTCTACGTTTGTCGTGTCGATCATGCTCGACACGAAGGGGCAGAGCGTCAATGCAGTCGAACTGCACGTGGGTTTTAATCCGAAGAAGCTTCAGATCGTCGAGCCCGCAGGCCAGCAATCGATTATCGGCCTGTGGGTCGAGCCGCCCGTCTACTCGAACACGTTCGGCACGCTGAAATTGGTGGGAACGATACCGGGAGGAGTGAATACGCAGTCTGGCGTCATCGCGAACATCACATTTAAGGCGCTCACCTCCGGCAGTACGCGCCTTACCATCTCGCCCCGATCGCAAGTGTTGGCGAACGACGGTCTCGGCACCCCAGTAGTGGCTAGTTTCGGAGATGCGTTCTATACCTTATCGCTCCAACCGCCTGAAGGCCCGGCGGTCTTCTCCGAAACGCATCCCTTCTCCAACCAGTGGTACAACAACGATTCTCCCGTCATGAACTGGGACGAGGTTCCGGGCGTTACTGGCTACAGCTATGTCGTCGACGACCAGCCCTTTACCGTACCGGACAACGCGGTAAACACGGTCGACAACAGGATTTCTCTCCCGAGTCTCCCCAACGGCATCAGTTATTTCCATATCAAGGCGAGGAAGGGCAGTGTCTGGGGCGGGACGACGAATGTCCCCATCCGGATTGACGCCCTGCCTCCCGCCGCCTTTGCGCCCACGCACGAGAAGCTCGCTTCGGGCAGTACGCTGATCTCTTTCTTCACTACGGACAGCCTCTCCGGCGTGGATCATTACGAGGTCGGGGTAATCGATATCGGAGAATCTCCGGACATGGCGCCGATCTTTGTGCAGACCGGGAGCCCCTTCCAGCTCCCGACAAAGACATCCGGCGACGTGAGAGTCGTCGTGCGCGCGGTCGACGCGGCGGGTAACGTGCGCGACGGGCGGATAGATATATCGGGTTTTTCGTACCTGGGATTCGTAAGAGACAATCTTGCCGTTTTTGTCTCTATCGCGCTGTTTCTTATCACCGTATTCGTTCTCGTGATGCATTACCTCTTCGTCCGCAGGGTATCGCGCGCGCTCCGGATGGCGATGTCCACTCCTCAAGAAGCTCTGGCGGTTCCGCGCTACCGCGAACTGCCGTCACAGCCGCCGGAACCGGCGCAACCGCCGTATGAAGAGAAGATACCGACGGAGTTGGACGTACTCCATACCCAGGCCGCCCCGTCCCTCGAGAATATATATTCAGCCACGCGCATCCCGCCCCGCCGGAGGTTTTAATATAAAAATAGACCGCGCGATGGTCAGACCACCGCGCGGGCAATGAAATTTTCTTCAGATCGATGAAATGAGCTTCGGCACGATCGAGCCGACAAGTGACGAGAGGCAGACGATTAGGATCGCCAGCCCGACATTGCGAGCAATCGTGCGGACGACCGACGTTTGCGTTACGAGCGCCTGTTCGGTGCTAAGCAGAGCTAGCACTGCCGCTCCCCACGTCAAGTCGATCATAACAGCGGTCGACAAGGCGATCGGAGATAAAAGCGGAATGGCGAACGAGAGCGGGAAGATGAACTTTCCCGCGAACGTACCCGAAGCGTAGCGTAGGGCCGCCGCTCTCGTACCCCCTCGTTCCCCGAGTTTCGAGAGATACATCCCGAAGCTGTCAGACAGAGAGTCAGCCATCGCGATCACCAGTATCCCGGCGACCACCGCCAGTCGCGAGTCGGTCGCCGCATTCATCCCGACCAGGAGCCCTATCGTCGTGAGTATGCCGGACGTAATCCCGAATATCAGCTCGCCGACCCGATCGTGGAAGCGGATCAGCGCCCGCCGCCACGCAGGGATCTTTTTGTCGAGCATCATATCCAAGAAACTCTCCCGGATCGTCTCGCGTCCTCTCAATCCCAAGGTAGAGAGAATTCGGGGAATGCCCGCTTCGCTCGGGGAACGGATCTCGATGAACGAACCGAGTTGCTCGACCTCGTCCAGCGTGATGACCGAATCGCCGAG
>CAYHFY010000011.1:7344-9914 GCA_964356085.1 uncultured Candidatus Saccharibacteria bacterium | reverse complement strand
TTTCATACGGGCGAGCTCGGCGACTTCGTCATCGCGCGTTCGGCGGAAGATGCGCTGTATCACTTCGCCGTAGCTGTGGATGATATGGATGCTGGCGTGACCCACGTCATCCGCGGCGAAGACCACATCTCGAACACCGCGCGCCAGATCTTGATCCAAGAAGCGCTCGGTGCGCCGCGTCCGGCATATGCTCACTTGCCGCTTATCGTCGACGAGAAGCGCGCGAAGCTCTCGAAGAGAAGCGGCGCGACAAGCATCATGGACTACCGCGATGAAGGTATCCTGCCCGAGGCGCTCGTGAATTATCTCGTGCTTCTCGGTTGGAGCCCAGGCGATGATCGCGAAGATTTCTCGCTCGCCGAACTCGTGCAGACATTCTCCCTCGATGGCGTACAGAAGAGCAGTGCCGCCTGGAATCGCGACAAACTTCTTTCAGTCAACCAGCACTGGATGCGGGCACTCTCCGACGACGCATTCCTCACTCATCTCAACCCAGGTGAGGGACGCTTAACGTCCCTCACAGCAAGAGCGGTGCCGCTCTTGAAAGAGCGGGCGAAGACCTTCAAGGAGGCGCGGGAGATACTTGACGGAGAGCTTTCTTGCTTGTTTAATGCACCCCCGCTCGACCTTGTAAAACTCACTCTCAAAGAACCCGCCGACCGCCAAGGATTGACCAAAACAGCCCTAGAAAGCCTCTTAGAGGCCCTGAAAGCCCTTCCGGAAGGCCTTTCTGCCGAAGCGGTCAAGGAGGCGCTTATGCCCCTTGCCGACGCTGAAGAGGCGAGAGGGAAGGGCGGACGAGGAGCCGTCCTGTGGCCCTTACGCTACGCCCTCTCCGGCCAAGAACGTTCGCCTGATCCATTCACTCTTATTTCAATACTCGGACCCGCCGAGGCGATTTCGCGCGTCGAGAGCGCTATTGCTATACTTGCGTAATGACGCGCGCAAAGATTTCTCTCCTTTCCCTTGCTCTTATCGCGGGAATCATCTTCAGCGCGCCGCATGCGGCTCTCGCCGACGCGGCCGCGGATGTCCAGGCGCAGATTGCCGCGAATAAAGCGCAGGTCGCCAATCTCGAAGCCGAGATCGCCTCCTTTCAAAAAGAGCTCGATGCGCTCGGCTCGAAGAAAGACACGCTTCAATCGGCCATCGCCTCCCTTACGCTCTCGCAGAAGCAGTTGGCGACGCAGATCAAAGTGACGGAGAGTAAGATCTCTTCGGCTAACCTTGAGATACGGGAACTCTCGCGCTCTATCGGGGACAAAGAGGAGGCGATAGCCGCCGATAAGAGCGCCATCGCGAAGGCGCTTCGAAGCATCGCCGAGAGCGAGCGCGCTCCGCTCATCGCGACGCTCATATCGGCCGATTCGTTCGGGGGCGCATGGAAGATCGCCGACGGGGCGGCGCAGTTCAATCGGGCGCTCACCGAAGACATCAACGACCTGCGCTCGGCACGTACGGTGCTCGCAGAAAACAGAGATAAGGTGACCAAGGTGAAGGAAAGTCTGGTATCGCTCCAGAAGGACCTTATCCAACAGAAGCGCTCGATAGACGCGAGCAAGGCGGCCCAACAACAGCTCCTTGCACAGACTAAGAACCAGGAAGCGAATTATCAAAAGCTTATCGCCCAGAAACAAGCCGCAGAAAAAGCCTTCGAACAGGAGCTTATTAACCTCCAAGGCCAGCTGAATCTTATCGTGAACCCCGACCTTCTGCCGAAAGTCGGAACGGGCGTTCTTTCCTGGCCATTTACGCGATCGTTTATGTTCAATTGCACGAAGCGCAAGAGCGTATTCGGAAATCTTTTTTGCATCACCCAATATTTCGGCACGACGCCGTTCTCGACCGCGAACCCGCAGGTCTACAACGGCGGCGGCCACCCGGGGATGGACATGGGCGCGCCGATCGGCACGGCGATTACCGCTGCACTCTCCGGCGTCGTACTCGCCACCGGAAACACTGATCTCGCAAAAGGCTGTTATTCCTACGGAAAGTGGGTGATGCTCCTGCACGGCAACGGCCTCAACACGCTCTACGCGCACCTCTCCACGATTGACGTGTCGAAAGGGCAGTCGGTGTCGACAGGGCAGACGATCGGCCTCTCCGGCATGACCGGCTATGCGACCGGTCCGCACCTCCACTTCGGCGTTTACGCCACCGAGGGGACACAAATTATGACCCTGCGCCAATTCCGCGGCTCGAAAAACGGCTGTGCGGACGTCCTGATGCCGGTCGCAACCCTCTCCGCGTATCTGAATCCTCTGTCATATTTATAGCCCAATCTCTAGGAATCTCGGCTGGACGTGCTTCAGGGGACAGGGAGGGGGTCTGGCTTTAGGTGTATAGTTACCTCATGTTCCGGCTCGTCTTCTGGATCTTCGTCCTCTTCCTCGGATTGTCATTCTTCGGTATCTCTATCCAGGCGATAGTTGATTCTCCAGCCGGTCGAGAAAACGTCGAGTACCTCTACCGCCTTCTTATGCAGGCCTGGTCTTGGTGCACCAAACGACTCCTTCCGCTTGTGGGGTAGCGGATGCGGATAGTGCGCACAATATATCTTTTGCGAACAT
>CAYHFY010000011.1:0-7244 GCA_964356085.1 uncultured Candidatus Saccharibacteria bacterium | reverse complement strand
TTCTATTACTGCTTTATCGCGATGATGATGACCTGAAGAAGGCTGATAAGCGTGCTCATAAATCCCATCCAGAATGCGTATATCTCAAGCCGATCGGCAAAACGCTGTTTTCGTCTCATAGGAGAAAGGGTAGCATACTGCCCTCTTCCCTTTCCCTTTCTGCGGAGCACGATGTTAAAAAGTCTTTTTTGGCTGTAATCGAGTCCCATACGAAAAAAGAGAGGCGACTAACAAGAAACGTTCTTGACGACATAGTCGTACGCCTCGTCGACCGAGTCGACGAGGGTGTAGAGCTTCATATCCGCCTCGTCGATAGTGCCGCGTTCGCGATACATCGTCTTTTCGATAAACGCGAGAAGCGGCTCCCAATACTCCCGGCCGAAAAGGATGATCGGTACCCTACGGATCTTCTTCGTCTGTACAAGCGTGACGATTTCGAAAAATTCGTCGAGGGTGCCGAAGCCGCCCGGGAAATAGACGTACACCTCGGAGGCATACGTCAACATGACCTTGCGCACGAAGAAATGATCGAAGCCGAACTTCTCGGTAAGATACGGATTGTAGATCTGGGTGTCGGGCAGATTGATGTTCAGCCCCACGGACGCGCCGCCGACCGTAAACGCGCCTTTGTTCGCGGCCTGCATGATGCCGGAACTTCCGCCCGTGATGACGGCGAAGCCCTTCTTCGCCAAGCGGGCGGCCAACTCCTCGGCGTTCTTGTACGCATCGCTCTCGGGAGACGTCCGCGCGCTCCCGAAAAACGAGATGGCGAGGCCGTGGCGGCGGATAATATCGAATCCTTCGATAAACTCCGACATGATCTTAAAGACGCGCCAGGATTCTATCTTCCGCGGCTTGCAGACAAGCAAGGGCCTGTCTTCCGGCATCGTGCGCCGGCCTTCGTGCACAACCCGTGCAAGACGTTCGGCCGCCTCGTCGATCAGCGGTTCGCTCGATAACGGAAGCGGCGTCGCCGGAGTGCGTACCAGATCTTCGTTCATGCGTTGTAGTATATCAGGCTAACGCCCGACGCAATTTGCCGCGAGCGCATAACCCGCCGTTTCCGCAGAAGAAGCGGAGGCGAACCATATCTTGTTCGCCTCCATTATGCGATGTGCGCCCGCGCATTCCGGATAATAATATTTCGTGCCGTTTTTAGAGGCGACGACGCCGACGCCTGGAGCTGTCTCTGCGGCGGAGACGGGCGCTGTTTCGGGCATGATGCTGTTCCCTTTCCTCTCGTCGAGACCCGCCAAGAGGCCAAGTCCGAAGCTCGATGCCGAAGCGAGGACGAGGATGCCGAGGACGAGCACGTCTCGCGGCACGCGGGCTACAGTCCCGCGAAGACAAGCGGCGAGGCTTTTGCATTTTCCGCCCGCTTCTGCTATAGTCATCAGGCAACACTATACCACTATGGCATCAACCAAGGCTGGCGGCTCCGCGAAGAACCTCAATGATTCAAACCCGAAATATCTCGGTGTGAAGCTTGCCGACGGCGCGGCGGCGCGGCCGGGCATGGTCATCGTCCGCCAGCGCGGCACCAAAATCGAAGCGGGAAAGAACGTAGGAGTCGGCCACGACCACACGCTTTTCGCTCTTGCCGCAGGCACCGTCTCCTTCCGCACCCGCCGCAAGACCAACTTCACCGGCCGCGTCATCTCCAAAAAAGTCGCAGACGTTATCTAAGGGAGCTGAATTATAAATTAAAGGCCACACGTGTGTGGCCTTTTTGCTTATCCCCCGTGCCGTGGTTATTTTTCGAACTCATGACGCAGACGATCGTCACGATATCGAGCGCCACGGATTCCTTGAACTGAAATGTTGCGAAATTGTAACGCCTCGCAAAAATCAGCAATTGTTGTACCACGAAATTCCTTGAGCTTGCCGAGCAGATGCTGCGTATTCAGTGCAGCCCCGTACAACTTTACAGCTCGTCGCACTCCGTCGGCATCGGAATCCTTAATCCTTTCCGCAACGTTTTCAATTGCGACTTTTATTACCTGACTCTGGCCCATAAAAGAACCTCCGTTGTTTAACCTAATTATGATACATCTTCATTCTCTATATGTCAATCTCGTTTCGCTTTTCAAAATGCTGCCAGTCCTTGCGGTCGTTCCAGTCGCCGCCCCACTGCCAACTGTACGACTTGAATACCTCAGCGATTTCTGACGTCACCGTTCCCTTTTGCATCAGATCATACTTCGCGCCATGCGGCACAATGATTCCGTCTCGCTGCATGTAAGGGTTCTGCATCGGATTGAGATCTATCGCCCTGCCATACGAATGATTCGAGAGACGGTCAGTCCCTGCGATGACACGATAGTTGAATGCGGAGGAATTGTTCGCCGCCATCGACGCATTGTCGTCCCACGCATACGCAACTATCGGGACTATTTGCCGTATCGGAAAACGCTTTTCTGCAAGTTTTTTGAAAATCTCCCGCACCTCTTCAGCAACTGCCGCATGCACGACCAACTGCCCTTCTCGATTTTCCCCGCTGAAAGAAACAAAAGGAACGCTGACAAGCGTCTGGCTGTTCTTGATGTTGGCCGGAATCTCTTTCCCTGCAAGAGCTTCCTCAAGATTCATAACTACGATTCCGCCTCGATAGTAATCGAGAACTTACCAAAGAGTTCCCCGACCGCGACCGGCACGTCAAAAGTTCCGATCTCCTTAATCGGCTTCTCGAGTCTGATCGCTCCCTCGGGCAGGTCGACACGCACCTGCTCCTTCGCCGCCGCTAGGATTTCCGACTCCCCTACCGCGTCGTAGAGATGGCCTTTTTCGTTTGCCTTTACCCTGATGACGATGCGCGCCTCCGCGAGCGAGGCGACATTCTGTGCGAGAAGCGCGGCGTCGAGCACCGAGCGATCGCTCGTCTGCTTGCGGCGCAATTCGGCTCCCCGCTTTGCCGCCTCCGTCGCCGCGACGGCGAGCTTCTTCGGGATGAGGAAGTTAAGCGCGTAACCGTCTGCCGCCAGTATCTCCTCATGCGCCCGCCCCACGCCCTTCACGTCTTTCATCAAAATAACTTTCATACACGCAATACTATCTCACTCTGTGTAATTAATCAACATTTGCATTATCATACGCATTCTCATATTTCCACTCTACCTATTCATTCACTATAGACGATAATAAGGTAAACCTAAATTAGGAAAGTGTTGGGAGGCGGAAATGTTCGCGCAAGCCCTTATCGGACTCAAGAGCTTCTGCAACGAAAATACGCATCTCTCCGATACCACTTTTAAGATGGGCGCGCGCAAGCGAAACAAATTCATCGCATGGATATGGATATACCCATACACTGTCTTGGATTCTGACGAATCCCGCTCCTTCTAATAATCGACGAAGCTGGTCACGCACGCGTCGTCGGCGTTCGTTGATGTCAAAGATGAGTACGCGCCACTTCCCGTCCCAAAATGCTGGCTCCGATATTACATATTCATTAAATTCTATACGCCCCATTACTTCTCTTCCCTTTTCTGTAATCTTCACTCTGCGCTTCGCATATTCGCCAGTCACGGTAACGAGACCGTCTTGTTCTAATCTCTTAACTGCCTGCGTGATGCGTCGATAGAGTTGTGCACGGTTCTTTGCAGGACGATCTAGATGCTTCAAAAGCCGCGTCATTTTGGGAGCCATGAGCGCAATGCTGATAACGCCGGTAGCAACCACCGTTCGCAGAATAAGATTCTTTATCCGCACGTTCTTTTTTTGCTCCTTTTTCACTTTACCTAATTGTATCCTATAGACGATGTTAAGGTAAAGTGATTTATACACTATTTTAGTTTAGTGAATCGTGGAATGGAACCACTATCGATTTCTACGAAGCCGCAAAAATCTGCGGCTGGGCGGATGAATGAAATCCGCTTGTCATATTGCGATTCATATATCACACCAACTTCTTCAGTCGCTTCGAGTATCGCAAGCGACTTCACTATGTATTCTTTTGTGAAATCCTTGTAGTGAATGTAGCGTGCGCCTACCTCGACCTCCCTTTCGACATCGGCAAGTTTTTGCGCCAATTCTTCAGGCGGTATATGCACCATAAATTATTTCCCTTCCGTCAAAAACTTCACCGCGCGCGCCATTTGCGGGTCGACTTTCGGCGCCGTGGTCGCGCCGGCGGGCGCGTACGCTATCGTGATGTCCGGCGTAATGCCGTTGCCCATAATCCAGTTTCCTGCGGGCGTGATCCATCGGGCGACGGTAACCTTCAGCGATCCACCCGCAAGGTCGATAAGCGTCTGTACCGATCCCTTGCCGAAAGATTTTGTGCCGATCAGGGTCGCGGCGCCGGCGTCCTGAAGTGCTCCCGCGAAGATCTCGGATGCTGAAGCGGAGCCGCCGTCGATAAGCACGGCCAGCTTTGTCCCCGCCGGCACGTCCGCGTACCCGCGGCTGACATGCACGCTGTCCGGCTCCTTGCCGCCGAAGTCCTCGGTAACGATTTTTTCTCCCCTGGGGAGGAAGTGGCTCGCGATGTCGACTGCGGCCTCGAGATAGCCGCCCGGATTGCCGCGCAGGTCGATAATCAGCTTTCTTGAACCGGAAGCTCGGAAGCGCGCGAGAGCCTGGTCGAAGAGATGTGCCGAGCTGGAAGTGAATTCATACAGCGCGATGTGGTATACCCCGCTTGCTTCGTCGATGCCGTCCTCCGTTTCCGGCACCTGGATCCTCTCGCGGATAATCTTGATGTCGAGAGGCGAACCGTCGCGGATAACGGCGAGAGAGACCTGCGTGCCGACGGGGCCGCGGATCTGGGTTACGGCTTTTTCGACGGACACGCCGTCGGTCGACTTCCCGTCGATGGCGATAATCTGGTCACCGGCCTTTATCCCCGCCGCTTCCGCTGGAGTACCCTTCAAGGGAGTAACGACGGTCAGGACGCCGTCCTTCACGTCGATCTCCATGCCGACGCCCGCGAAGCTCCCCGAGATCGCGTCGGCGAACTGCTTAGCCTCTTCCGGAGGGAAGAAAACGGTATACGGGTCTCCGTAGGACGCCGCGAGGCCTGCTATCGCTCCGAGAAGCCGTTCTTCCGTCGAAGGAAGAGACGAGGACGCCTGCGTGATGACGTAGTTGCCGTCGAGCGCGTTCCACGCCTTCCAGAAGTCGACAAGATCGACATTCCTGTCAGGCGTAGCGTCGAGGCCGTCTCCGATAAGCGGGAGGCGCGTCACGAGCGCCTCGGCCGAACCGCCCCCGCCTATCGAGGCTCCGAGCATGAAAGCGAGCGCGGCGACAAGAGCGAAGGAGATACCGCGCGCCATAACGCCGCCTCGCTCGCGATGATGCGTGTCTCCGTGATTCATCTCGCAGAGTGTAGCACACAATGACGCGGCGGAGCGGCGCATGGTATCCTACCCGTATGATATTCCGGTACGAATATTCGGGCGGCGTATGGGTCGATCTCGAACGCCCGAGCGCCGACGAGATACAGCAGGTCGCGCAGGAATTTTCTATCAATGAACGGATAAAGGCCGAGCTCGTCTTCCCTACCCCCTCACCGCTTGTCGCGCAGGACGAGCATATGGCGCTTCTGGTGCTCCACTTCCCCGCACACGAGACGGACGGCGGCGAGACGAAGAGCCAGGAAATCGACTTCGTCGTCGGCGCCAATTTTATCGTTACCGTGCGCTACGACGTCGTCGTGCCGCTCCATCATCTGAAGAAGATACTCGAGACGGAAAAGCTCGTCGGCGGCCATAACGGCATCACTACCGATGTCCTGCTCGAGATACTCTTCGCGCACCTTTACGCTTCAGCGCGCGATCATACGAATCATCTCGCAGACGCTATCGCGCGCGTCGAGAACGAGATGTTCGACGGCCATGAGCGCGCCACGGTGCGGCTCATATCCGACGTCGGCCGCGAGTTCCTGCACCTAGACGCCGCGCTTGCAGACCAGGAAGAGACGCTCGGGTACTTCCTGAAGATGCTCGCGGGCCGCGGCTTCTTCGGCGCATCCTTCGCGGAGCGTTCGGAACGCATCCTCGCCGAGCGCGCGCAGGTGATGCGGCTCGTCGGGACGCATCGCGCTATCGCGACCGAACTGCGCGAGACCAACACCGCCCTGCTCGGCGCGCGCCAGAATGAGATTATGAAAACGCTTACGACAATCACGGTCATCGTTCTCCCTCTCGAGCTTATCGCTTCCGTTCTCGTCCTTCACCTGCCCGGGACGCCTCTGCTCGACCATCCGAATGCGTTTTATATCGTCCTCGCGATCATGCTGGCCGCGGTCGGGCTGACGACGATATTCTTCATCCGCAAACGCTGGATTTTCTAATGCTATGCGGTGGTTCACGCGACTGTTCGGAAAGAAAAATGTGCCGCGCAATCGTTCCGCGCAGGTATTCTTCTTCAATACGCTCGCGAGCGCAAAAAAGCTTTTCATATCGCAGAAACCGGGCCAGGTACTCATGTACTCCTGCGGCCCGACCGTCTATAGCCGCGCGCATATCGGCAATCTGCGCGCCTACGTCTTCTCGGACACTATTGCGCGCACGCTCAAAGCGGCCGGCTACCGCGTGCGCCGCGTGATCAATATCACCGACGTCGGCCATCTCGTAAGCGACGGAGACTCCGGAGAAGACAAGATGAGCATCGGCGCGGCGCGTGAGAAGGTAACCCCCGAAGAGATAGCCGACCGCTACGCGAAATTTTTTATCGAGAATCTTGGAGAGCTTGCTATCGACACTGACGACATTCTTTTCCCTCGCGCGACCGAATATATCAAAGAGCAGATTGCTCTCGCGAAGACGCTTGAGGAAAAAGGCTTCGCATACCGTTTGCCGAGTGGTCTCTATTTCGACACGCAGAAATTTGCCGGGTACGGAAAGCTCGGAGGGCTTGCGAGCGCGAGGCAAGAAGCGGGCGCGCGCGTCGAGGTAGTCAAGGGCAAGCGCCACCCGGCCGACTTCGTGCTCTGGCGCACGGCACGGCCGGCCGATCTCCAACAGTGGAATAGTCCGTGGGGGCGCGGGAACCCGGGTTGGCATATCGAGTGCTCAGCAATGACCCGTGCGCTCCTCGGCCAAGAAATCGACCTCCACACCGGCGGCGAAGATCTCGCTCAAATCCACCACAACAACGAAATCGCGCAGTCTGAAGCAGCTACCGGCCGCACCTTCGTCCGCTACTGGATGCACGGCGCATTCCTCACGATGAACGGCGAGAAGGCATCGAAGTCGATCGGAAACGTCGTTTATCTGCCCGACATTGTCGAAAGAGGATTC
>CAYHFY010000010.1:0-10204 GCA_964356085.1 uncultured Candidatus Saccharibacteria bacterium | reverse complement strand
TGCCGAATTGAGCAAGGGCTACCCTTGCTCCCTTGCTCGGTTGGAGCGGCAGGGCGAGGGTTTTAGGGTTATAATAAAAATACAAGCTATGGACACGCTCACAGCCACAAAAACCCATAAACGAACAACTCCGAAAAATGATATGGACGGGGATTTTTCTAGTGATTTTTTGAATAAAATAATTTGCGGCGATGTTATAGACGAAATGAAAAAAATTCCCGATAGCTCAATTGATATCGTAGTAACGTCTCCCCCTTATAACCTCAAAAATTCGACCGGAAATGGCATGAAAGATGGGCGAGGTGGTAAGTGGGCAAACGCCGCACTTCAAAAAGGATATTCGCACCATCACGACTGCATGCCTCATAACGAGTATGTTGAATGGCAGAGAAAGTGTCTCGCCGAAATGTTTAGAATCATTCCGGAAAATGGGGCAATTTTCTACAATCACAAATGGCGTGTGCAAAACGGATTACTGCAAGACCGTCAAGATATTGTGAACGGGTTCCCAGTGCGCCAAATTATAATTTGGCGCAGAAAGGGCGGTTTCAACTTTAACCCCGGATACTTCGTGCCAACTTATGAAGTCATTTATCTCATCGCAAAAAAAGATTTCCGGCTTTCTCCAAAAGCAAATGGCCACGGCGATGTATGGGAGTTCACACAGGAAATGAATAATGATCATCCGGCGGCTTTCCCCGTTGATTTGATCGATAGAATTATTGCTTCTACAAACGCAAAAACAGTCCTAGATCCTTTCATGGGTTCCGGCACTACTGCTATATCGGCCCTCAATAATGGTCGCCACTATGTCGGCATCGAGATTTCTCCTGAATACTGCAAAATGGCAGAAAAGCGAATAAGAGATCATAAATCTCAAATGAGACTTTGGTAATATCATGAAAACCAAACCAGTCATCTATACCAAACCGGCTCTTATTGCAAAACTGAAAGAGATTTCAGCGACGGGATGGATTCCAAACGCCCGCCACGGCAATGCTGGCGGTATCGGCAATACACTGGAAGATTTGCTCGGTATTAAAGAAAATAATTTACCAATCCCTAACGCCGCAGAATGGGAATTAAAAACACAACGAGCAAATACAACTTCTCTCACTACTCTCTTTCATATAGAGCCGTCACCTAGGGCCATTGGCTTTGTACCAAAAGTGCTTCTACCGATGTATGGCTGGGCTCATCAAGAGGGCGGAAAGAAATATCCGAAAGGAGAAATGAGTTTCCGGCAGACGATACATGGACAATCGTCAAGCGACCGAGGATTTAAGGTTGTCATAGACCGAAAGGAACAAAAAGTCCTTATCTCTTTTGACGCAGGAAGCGTGGACATCCGGCATAAGAAATGGCTCGCCGGAGTGAAAAGACGAATTGGCCTTGGCGAACTCGATCCGCAGCCCTATTGGGGTTTCGATGATTTGGAGCATAAAGCAGGAACAAAATTACTCAATGCTTTTTATGTGCAGGCCGAGGTCAAGAAAGATAAAAAGAGGGAGTTTTATCACTACACTAAAGTGATGATGCTTCAGAAATTCAATTTTGATGGATTCCTTAAGGCCCTCGAAGAGGGTAAGGTTCTCGTAGACTTCGACGCTCGTACTGGCCATAATCATGGGACAAAATTCAGAATGAGGCAGGATTGTCTGCCTATGCTTTATGAAAAAACGATGAATATAGTCTAAAGGACATAAAGGACATTTGATGAATCGGCATAAGCGTTATAAGCCTGAAATCGGCAGAGGCTCTAATTCCGGATGATATTTCAGCATGCTCGTACGATTTACAAGGGAACGGAGGTGTTCACAGGACGTTTGACAAAGCGCGCGGGGAGGTAGACATTTCCAGTATCCATCGGCGGGGGCCGTGGGTCGCTAGCAATAACTATAAAAGAATTATGTATCGCTCACTTGCACCTGATTCTGTGAGGACGACGCGGTTTGCGTTCGGTGCTCTTGTTGTGTCCGCCATCGCATTCGGCGGATTTTTCATTTCTAGCGCGCACGCGGCAATCACGACAATCAATCTAGTGAGTCCAAATGGCGGCGAGGAATGGAGAGGAACCCAGTCCATCTCGTGGAGTGGAGTTTCGGATAACACGCTCGACAGCATTGATATCACCTATGCAGCCGATGGCATCAACTTCAATCAGTTGGTAGCGCAGAATGTACTTTTCTCGGCAGGCTCATTCTCGTGGAACACCTCCTCATTTGTGGAATCGTCTAGCGCGCGTGTTCACATAAGCCCGAGCATATTCCCTACGGTAAGCTTTTCATCTACAGGTATGACTGTCGATAACACGGCGCCCGTGACTACGGCGACGCCAAGCTTCGCGCCCGCGTCGACCGGCTGGTACAACATCGTGACGGGCGTTCCGACCATCGAACTCTCGTGCGTGGATGGCGCTGTGGGCAGTGGCTGTAACGATACGTATTATGCTTGGGATAGCGATGCTCCTGCCATCTACACCGGCCCCCTCACGCCCCCGGAAGGAGTTCATACGCTTAGCTTCTACTCGAATGACAACGCCACCGACGCTCTCGGCGTGCGTAATGTCGAATCACTGAACAGTCTCGAAGTAAAGGTAGATACTTCAGCCCCCGCCGCTCCGATAGTCGTACTTACGGATCCCGTCAACGCTACGAATCAGACCTCGGTAATGATTACCGGCACTGGCGAAGCGAACGCGAGCGTCGCGTTCTCTATCGACGATACGAATATCGGCACCCCTACAGTATCGGGTACGGGGTCTGTCGACGGAGCTGGCAGTATCAGCATCTCCGGCGTCGACGTCTCCTCTCTCGACGACGATACACTCACGCTCTCGGTTGTACTGACCGACGCGGCGGGCAATACCGGCCCCGCCGGAGTGGATACAACGACGAAAGATACGGTTGCTGTTATCTCGTCTGTCATCTCGGACGCGACGCTCGCTGGTGTACTGAAGATCGGCGACACTATTACCTTCACGATGACGCCGAGCTTGCTGGAGCCAGGATCTTCGGTAAGCGGTTTATACAATGGACAGGCATTGTCTTGGAGTGATGACGGACTGGGCGCTTCGTATTCTGCGACGTATACGGTGACGGAGGGCGATGCCGACCAGGCGAGTCCGCTCCAGATCAGCGGCGTTACCTTTACGGATGCCGCAGGCAACGTAAGCGCGCCGGCAGACGGAACTGGTGTCGAGAAAACAATCGACGCGAACAGCCCGACGCTGTCGCTCGTATCGATTTCTTCGGACAACAGCAACCCCGCCTGGGCGACAGTCGGCGACACGGTCACGCTCTCATTTACTTCGAGCGAAGGTATCGACACGCCGACAGTGCTCTTAGACGGCATGAGCGCGACAGTGGTCAATACTGCAGGCAACGACTGGACGGCCTCGTACACCTTCGCGGGCGGCGAGACGGAGGGCATCATCCCGTTCTCGATTGTCTTTGTCGATACGGCAGGGAACGCGGGCATTTCGGTGTTAGCGACGACAGATTTATCGAGTGTCACATACGATGAAGCGCCGCCGCTCGCGCCGTCGATTACCGCAATCGCTAGCGATGACTACATCAATAATAGCGAGAAAGGAGAGGTGCATGTGGTTGGTACGGCTGAAGCGGGTTCTACGGTGAGCATTACGCTTATCGACTCGACTCTCGCTTCCGTAACGGCGACGGGAACGGCAACGGCTGGCGGCACATTCGATATCGCGCTTGATGGCACGACACTTCTCGACGGCGCTATTACGTCGTCGGCCACTGCGACGGATGCCGCGGGCAACGAGAGTCCGGCGGATACCGCCGCAGTCGCGACGAAAGATATCGTCGCGCCAACTGTCTCCTCGATAACGACGAAAGACGCTGACGCCGACGGCTCGATAGATACGGCGACTATCGTGTTTAGCGAAGATATGGAAGACTCGTCGTTCTCCGCCGGTGCTTTCTCGATCGGAGGCACGCTAGGGACGGTATTTGTTTCTGGCGTTCTCGATGACGGCACGATAGATGTATCGCACGCCGGTGTCGCGGGAACGGAGAAGAAGGATGTGCTGTACGCTCCAGGGACGGCGATGGATCTCGCGGGTAATCCACTCGCGGCGGTCGCTTCGGGCGACGTATCGGAGATCGATGATGCGGGGCCGGTTCTGCTTTCGGCGCGCACCATAGATACGACGCATACGACAGCGACATTCTCTGAAGACTTGAACGGCGGGACGGTCAACGTTTCCGGCAGTGAATTTTCGGTTGCTAGTTCTTCCATCGTTTCTGCCTCGGAGACTTCGAGTGGCGTTGTTACGCTCACCTATGCTCCCGCTCTCGGGACTGACGCAACACCAGAGATTGGGTTCGAGAATACTGGAACCTTCAGAGATCTAAATGAGGTCGAAGCGATAACGCCGATTACTATAATGGCAGTCGACGGCGTCGCGCCGACGCTCTCGGGAGTAACCATCTCATCTGATAATGACGCCGATACGGCGGCGCCGGAATGGGCGAAGGTCGGCGACACGGTTACACTCTCATTTACTTCGAGCGAGACTATCGATACGCCGACAGTGCTCTTAGACGGCATGAGCGCGACAGTGGTCAATACTGCAGGCAATGACTGGACGGCCTCGTACACCTTCGCGGGTGGCGAGACGGAGGGCGTCATTCCGTTCTCGATTGTCTTCGAAGATTTGGCGACTCCCGCGCATAATGCCGGCACGGCAGTAACAGCAACCGACGACTCTTCCTCGGTATTCTTCGACGAAGCCGCTCCAGAGGTTGACGCCGGCACCGACAAAGAGGTGAATGCGTTTACAACTCAAGATGCAACCGCAAGCGATCCTGCGCCTGCCTCGGACATTGCGACATACGCATGGACTCAAGTATCCGGCCCGGGCACTATAATCTTCGGCACGCCGGCGGCTGAAGACACGACACTCTCCGCAGATGTCGACGGCACGTATGTCCTGTCGCTTGCTGTTACCGATAACGCAGGCAACAGCGCATCAGACACGATGACATTTATCTGGGACACGACGAATCCAGAGCCGTTAACATCGTCTCCCTCCGACGGCACGACTGGAGTCGCCATCGCCTCCGGCACTGCCACCGTTATGTATGACGAGGATATCGTCCTGCTCGACTCCAGCCGCGTGCTCCTGGTTAATGACGCCACAGGCGCTTCGTACAAGGGCGCGGTCGAGGTATCGGGCGGCAACGGCAACTCGGCGGTTCTGAACATCGGGTACTCTGGCCTCGAATACGGCACGACCTATCGCATCAATGTGAAGCCGAATGCAGCCGAGGATATCGCCGGCAATAACGCCGCGTCGAACATCATCTCCTACTTCACGACGATAGTCGACACACAGTCGCCGACGATACAGTCGCTTAGCGCGAGCGGCATCGACGAAACGAGCGCGACACTCTCGGCGACCACGAACGAGAACGCAACCTGCAGGTACGCCGCGACAGATTCCGCTTACGAGAGTATGGCGCCGATGAGCACCACCGGCGGCACCTCGCATAGTCAAGATGTCATCGGGCTTTCCGCAGGGACCGGATATACCTTCTTCGTCCGCTGTCAAGACGCATCGGGTAACGCGATGACGACCTCCGGTATCGCGTCGTTTACGACCAGTACGCCCGCGCCAGACACGGATGCGCCGCCTGCGCCGTCCATCGCTACCATCTCCGCGACTGTCAATGCCGATTCGTACGCTATCTCCGGCGCCGCAGGCGCCGACACGCCCGCGCCGGGCGCGCGCACGATCTCGGTCTATAACGGCGCGACGCTTGCCGGAACGGCTGTCGTTCCTGCGGGTCAGACGGGATGGAGCGTCCTCGTTCAGCTCAATCAGAATATGGAAAACAGCTTCACCGCGGTCTCTACTGACACGGCGGGTAACTCGAGTGCCGCGAGCGCGGCGGTAGTGATTGTCGAAGACGAAACGACCGGCGCCGACATCGTCGCGTCCGATGTTCCGGAAATCGCTACGGCCGACGCGACGATAGACGCCGATACGTATGAGATAGCCGGTACACTCGCCGACGACGGCGGTGTCCGCACGCTCGCGCTCCTTAAGGACGGCGTCGTCGTAGGCACGGCTATACTGTCTGCAGGGCAAACAGACTGGGCGATAACGGTAAGTCTCGTACAGGATGCCGATAATGTCTTCACCGCCTCGGCGACTGACGAGGTCGGCAATGCAAGCGGAGAGAGCGATGCGGTAACGATTACCGAGGCGATAGACGACACTGCGGCACTCGCCGTGACCGGCATCGACACAGTGCGTTCCTTCGCCTCGGCGGACAACACCTTCGATAACGGATGGAAGTGGACGTTCCATATTACGGTGCCGACCAGCGAGACATCCTTCGCGATGAAGTTCGCAGACTTCACGAGCGGCGCGAACAGCATTCCCGCCGCGACGAATATCCGCTTCTACTCCGCACAATCCTCTGACGCCTTCGATGCATCTTCAGCGATCGTCGTCGCTACGGCTGGCGAGTATGGCTCGACGATGGCTCTTTCGGCTGATCTCGACGCCGATACTGCCGGTCGCCAGATAGAAGTAACGGTGGAGGCAAGGGTTCCAGAGAGTACGTCTGGCGGCTCGTATTCGACGAGCTATGGCGTACGTTCCGAACCCTCGCTCTAGCCCTTCTCCGCTTGTACCGATATGAAAAAGCTCCTCATTCCGTTCTTGCTCGTCCTTCCGCTTTCCGTGTCTGCGTCTGAAGTAACCGGCACGCTCTCTACGGGAATCGAGACGGGCGTTCACGGCACAGTTATCGTCGCGCCCTCGGCGGTGCCCGGTGCCGGCGTCTACTCGTCGGCGCAGAGCGTTACGCTTTCTGCCGCCGGTTCTTCATCGATCCGCTATACCGCCGACAGTTCGGTGCCTTCCTGTTCTTCGGGTACTGTATACGCCGGAGCTATCGATATAAGCTCCTCACAGGTCATCACGGCCATCGCGTGTTATCCGAACGGCGCATCTTCTCCGACAGTCGTATTCCAGTACGCCATTAATCCTCCTTCAGCTCCGGCTCCTACCAGCGGCGGCGGAGGTGGTGGAGGCGGCGGCGGAGGAGGCAGTAGTCCCGCGCCAACCGTTTCGGGAGATACAAATGGCGATACTCTCGTAAACGTGCTCGACTTCAATACGCTCGTCGTCCACTGGAACGAGAGCGGCTCGGGCATCTCCGGAGATCTAAACGGCGACAGTGTCGTAGATATATTCGACTTCAATATCCTCATCATCAATTGGACCGTATGAACATAACAAAACTCATCTCGCTTGCCTGCGTGCTCGCGGTTATCGCGCCAAGCGCCGCTATCGCGGCGACCGTCGGACTCTCGCCGACATCGTTCGCCGTTGATAAAAGTGCGACGTTCAGCGTCGAAGTCTCTGCGAATCCTTTTCCTGAAACGGCATATACGGTTCGCGCAAATCTCTCTTTCGACCCGAATCTGCTCGAACTCGTATCGTGGAGCTTCGCTCCGAAATGGCTTGTGCTCTCGCAGACAGGATATGACGTCGAAGATAATGCGAAGGGAATCCTCGTAAAGACCGCAGGTTACCCGGGCGGCCTTACTTCATCGATTGTCCTTGGGACAGCCGTCTTCCGCGCGAAGTCTGCCGGAACCGCGACCGTCTCCGTAGATGGGGCTTCGCTCGTTCTCGATAAGGCGAGCAAGAATCTTCTCGTCGGAGCACAAGGGAGCGCGCTTATCACGATTTCCGCTCCTATTCCTGCTCCTGTACAGCAGACGCAGACGCAAAACACGAGAACGAGCGCGCCCGTCGTTTCGGCGAGTGTCGGCAATGAGCCCCCTGTCGATTCCGAGGCGGTTTTGTCCGGACTCGAAGAGGGAAGCGCGCAGTCCGCGGCGGCTGTCGCTCTTGCGGATACTGAAGGCGGGAACACGAGCGCCCTGCTCGCGGGACTCGCGTTCGTCGCGATTATCGCCGCCGGTTTCTGGGCGTGGCGGCGACAGCGCGGACTCTCTTCAAACGGATAAGGCGACTGTCTGGTAGAGTGTCTGGATGACCCAGGGAGAAGCGCTTGCGATATTGAAGACGGGTGCGAACGCCTACCTGACCGGCGAGCCAGGGAGCGGGAAGACGCACACGATAAACGAGTTCGTCGGCTGGCTCCGCGCTTCCGGCATCGAGCCCTCGGTTACCGCCGCGACCGGCATCGCCGCGACGCATGTCGGCGGGATGACGCTCCACTCCTGGAGCGGCATCGGCGTGAGCGAATCGCTCTCGAAGGCCGATGTCGATCGCATCGCGGGCAAGGAGCATATCGCGCGGCGGATACAGAAGGCCAAGGTGCTGATTATCGAGGAGATCTCGATGCTCTCCGCCGCGACCTTCGAGATGGCAAGCGCGGTCTGCCGCGAGGTGCGCCGCTCTGACGCGCCCTTCGGCGGGCTGACGGTCGTCCTCGTGGGCGATTTCTTCCAGCTTCCGCCCGTTTCGCGCCCCTCGGCGAGACTCGGGACAGGCGGGCGCGAGGTTGAGTTCGCCTATCTGTCAAAGACGTGGCGCGAATTGAATCCCATCGCCTGTTACCTCACCGAGCAGTACCGGCAGGACGATGCCGCCTTTCTCGAAGTGCTTTCGGCTATACGCTCGGGGAATGTCGAGGAGCTTCATCACGAGACGCTTATGACGCGCAGGGTCGAGTTGTCAGCGGGCGCGTCCGGCGCCGCGCCGGACGCGCCGAAGCTTTTTTCTCATAATGCGGATGTCGATCGCATCAACGCGATGGAACTCGCGAAGATTCGCGGCGTCGCGAGGACGTTTAAGATGAGCGCGAAAGGGAAGGATTCTCTCGTCGAGGGGTTGAAGCGCGGATGCCTCTCGCCCGAGACGTTGGAGCTTAAGGAAGGAGCGGCGGTGATGTTCACCAAGAACTCGCCGCAAGGGAGGTTCGTCAACGGCACGCTCGGAGTCGTAAAAGGCTGGGGCGAGGGCGGCCTGCCGATAGTGGCGACAAAGGACGGCTCGCGCGTCACTGCCGAACCGATGGAGTGGCAGATGGAGGAACAAGGGAAGGTGAAGGCGAGTATCTCCCAGATACCGCTCCGACTCGCTTACGCGATGACGGTGCATAAGAGTCAGGGGATGAGTATGGACGCCGCAGTTATGGACCTCTCGAGAGCGTTTGAGTACGGCCAGGGATATGTCGCGCTCTCTCGGGTGCGCCGGCTCTCCGGCGTGTATCTCACCGGCTTGAACGCTCGCGCGCTCGAAGTGCATCCGGAGATTCTGGAGAAGGATAGAGACTTCCGCGCCGCCTCCGAGGCGGCGCGAGACGCATTCGCGGAGATGCCAGCCGCCGAGGTTGCCGATATGCAGAAAAAGTTTGTGAAGGCTCTCGGCGGAGCTTGGCTTGATGCAAGTGCTTTGAAGAAGGCGGTCCCTCGACAGGCTCGGGGCGGCAAGCCTGCCACAGGCTTGCCGGGGAGGCTAGCAGAGACTCTGCAGGCCGTGCGGGACGCGAAGAGCTTAAAAGAGGCGGCCAAGGCCCGCGCGCTTACCGACTCGACCGTCGTGAAGCACCTCGAAGAGCTCGCGGAACTGGAGAAGCTCGCCCACGCCGACTTCGCGCACCTGGTACCGGCGGACGCCGCAGACGAGATCCGCGAAGCGCTCGCCGCCGAGACGAGCGGCAGGCTCTCGCCGGTTTTCCACGCGCTTCGCGCTCGACACTCGTTCGAGATTATCCGCCTCGTGCGGCTTTTGAAGTGAGAGTCTAAAGCTCTCACCGAGCTAGCGCTTTAATTGTCCGCTTTCCTTACGATACAGAGCGGTGTCTGCTCGGCAGACTGCCCGAGGGGGTTATCTTTGAAAACCTCTTTACAAAACGCATCCGAAATATTTTTGCTCGATCGGCCGAGGACGGCGACGCCGAGAAGCACTCCTACGACGAAGAAGGAAAAGAGTAGGGCGACGATATTTACGAAAAAAAGAAAACTCATATCGCGGGGAGGATACGCACCTCAACAATAACATCCGCGCGCCTATTCCTCGCGGAGTAATGCACACGGCGCGAGATTCTCCGCGCCCGTTCGCGAGGCTGGCGCGAAGAGCAGAAGAGGAGTATCGTTCTCTCGGGAGCCCTTTCCGGCCAAGTCGGGAAGGGCGTTATTGTTCTATACGCACGCCAACCAAGCAAAAGAGGAGGAAGTATGACCG
>CAYHFY010000009.1:5550-10573 GCA_964356085.1 uncultured Candidatus Saccharibacteria bacterium | reverse complement strand
CGCCCCCACCCCCGCCCCCCACCGCCCCCCCCCCCCCCCCCCCCCCCCCCCCCCCCCCCGGCGCGCCCGCGCCCGCGCGGCCCCCCCCCCCCCCCCACCCCCCCCCCGCCGCGATAAAGAACATCGCGTCGGTCGGGTCCTCGGCGACGCTGTACGAAACGTCCTTATGTATTTCTGAAATGCCGTTTATAGTGAGCGTCGTCGAGCCGATGCCCTCGACACCGACACCGAGCATCTTGAGGAATCCGCAGACCTCCTGCACCTGATAGTTCGCCGAAGCGTACTTGATGACGCTTTCGCCCGGGATGCGCGCGGCGGCGAGAAGGGCGTTGATGGTCGCGGTGTCGCTTGATTCGTAGAGGATGACCTCGGCCGGCGCGAGCGCCGTGTGCTCGACGTAGTAGCTTTCGCTTCGAGCTTCTATCGAGACGCCGAACTTCTCGAGCGCGAGGAGGTGCGGGCGCGCGCTCCGGAGGCCCAGGGTACAGCCGCCCGACTGCGGGAGCTCGAACGATTTGAATATGTGGAGGAGCGGACCGATGAACATCAGGATGCTCCGTGTCTTCATCGCCGCCGCGCGGTCTATCGCCGTGAGAGAAAGTTTCTCGGGCGGCTGTATGACCACATTTGCCCCTTGCCACTCCACGCCAACGCCGATCGAACGGAGCACTTCGATGAGGCGGTTCACCTCTTCTATCTTCGGCACTCGCTCAAGCGTCGTCCGACCGCGGTTTAAGAGAGAGGCGGCGAGGAGCGCGACGGCGCCGTTCTTCGATCGGCTGGTCTCGACCGTCCCCGAGAGCTTCTCTCCGCCGTCGATGATGAAATTCATTTCTCCTTGCATGACACTATCGTACCATCCCGCCTCGGGGCGCGCTCGTGCAGAGCCGCAGACGCTTTGCGCAGGCGCGGGATACGGGAGTATACTGGAGACAATGTCCTTCTTTTCTCCTAAGCTCGGCATCGACCTCGGGACGACCAACGTGCTCGTCTTCGTGCCCGGCAAGGGGGTCGTGATAAACGAGCCGTCGGTCGTCGCCGTCGGCAAGTCGCGCGGCAAGAAAGGGGGCAACTCGATACTTGCTATCGGCGCGGAGGCGAAGCAGATGATAGGTCGCACACCGGACGACATCGTCGCGTATCGTCCGATGAAGGACGGCGTTATCGCGGACTATCGCGTGACCGAAGCGATGCTCCGTTATTTTATGAAAAAAGCGCTCGGCCGGAACCCATTTCGTCCGACGGTGCTTGTCTCGGTGCCGGCGGGCGTTACCTCGACCGAGAAGCGCGCGGTAATAGAGGCGGCGCTGAAGGCGGGCGCGAAGAACGCCTACGTGGTGAAGGAGCCTATTCTTGCCGCCATCGGCGCGGGCATTCCCATCCACGAGCCGATGGGGCGGATGATCGCGGATATCGGCGGCGGCACTATAGACGTCGCGGTGATTTCCTTAGGCGGTATCGTTGCCTCGACTTCGGTCAAGTGTGCGGGCGATCGTCTTGACCGCGCGGTCGTCGACCACATTAAAAAACAGCACAATCTCGCGATCGGCGACAAGACCGCGGAGGAGATTAAGATCAAGATCGGCGCCGCGGTGCCGCTGAACGAGGAACTCTCCATGCCGGTCAAAGGGCGCGACCTGATGTCCGGGCTCCCGCGCACCGTCGACCTCTCGACCAACGACCTGGTGCAGGCGATGTCGCGCGAACTGCGGGAGATGACGCAGGCGATACGCAAGGTGCTCCAGGACACGCCGCCCGAGCTCGCCGCCGACATCATCGACAACGGCATTATCCTCACCGGCGGCTCCAGTCAACTCCGCCAGATGCCCGAGCTCGTCTACCGCCGCACGGGCGTGGTAGCGAAGCTCGCGAACGACCCGTACTACTGCGTCGCGCGCGGCACCGGCATCGCGCTGAAGCATTTGGATATGTATCAGAAAAGCATCCTCGCAAAACAATAGTTGCGAAATGAAAAGGGGAAGCCGAAGCTCCCCCTTAGATTGTTTCTCGCCACAGGATCGATCCGTTACTAGAACGGATGAGTAGCGAGGTAATACATTCCAGCTACCACTACCGCGCCGAGAAACCCGATACCGGTGATTAGGTATTCGGTTGCCCGTATTTTTGCAATGGACATTGTCTTCTCCTGAGGCAAGTTCTGTTTCGAAAGTCCCCACCCTGCTAGGATTCCGCTATCACCACCGATGATTGACCTCTCGTCGGTGATACATCCACGCGATGACACAGACGGTGATGAACACGACGACCTGGAGACTGGCCATATGAACGCCCATCAAAAAGGCGGAAGAACCGCCGATCGCAAGCGTAGAAACAATCAATCCTCCCAAAAGGAAGCCGTTGACCCTGGTCTGGGTCAAATTCAATAAAGCCGCGCCGTATAGAGCGGGTCCTACGACAGCGATCGTTCCGGCGATTGCGCCGAACATTGCGAGCACTGCTGAAAAACCTACCACGGCAAATGCTTGTTGCTTCATGTGAACCCTCCCAATTTGAATGGTGCAAGGGGGCCTATACCCCTGGTATACCAAGTATCATAATATATCATATTTGTCAAATTACCTGTCCTGGTCCATACTGGACGTATGCATCACGCGTTTGTTATCGAGGCAGAGGCAGAGGAGGGGATAATGACCGCGCAGGCGTGGGTGGAGGAGGAGTTGGGGATGAAGATACACCCCTCGACTTCGCTCGGGGCAAGCGGCAATCCGGATATCGTTGTGATGAAGTACGGTCTGCTCTCGGTCGAGGATGCGCGGCGAGTTTCTGAACTCGCCGCGGGGGCGCCTTTTTCTGGTACGACAAAGGTAGTCATCATCGCGGCGAGCCGCGCGTACCACGAGGCACAGAACGCGCTCTTGAAAATTTTTGAAGAGCCACCGACAGGTACGTACCTCTTCCTCATTCTGCCGTCACTCGGCTCGCTCCTGCCAACGCTCCGTTCCCGTGTCCAAGTCCTCAATACAGTCATGTTGGACGTAGTACGTCCAACATCTGATGTAGGACGTACTACGTCCTACATTTCGGAAGCGGCGGAGGAGTTTATGAAGGCGGATACAGAAAAGAGAAGTGCGATTATTAAAAAATTGACAAGCGGGAAGGATGAAGAAGATAGGCGCGAAAAGCGCGAAGAGGCGATCGCTATAATGAACGGCGTTGAAGCCGCCCTACTCCGCCGAGGCTTCGAAGGGCAAGTCGCAACCCTATCTGATATCGCGACCTTGCGCGGCTACCTTTACGACCGGAGCGCGCCGGTCAAGATGATTCTTGAACACCTGTCCCTCGTGCTCCCAAAGAAGATGTAAGGGGTAAGGTGCAAGATGTAAGAAAAACTCATAATGCTATACTGAATTTACTTACTACTTACATCTTATAACTTATCCCTGCTTGTATGGCGTATGACTTTTCAAAACTGAAAGCGAACATTAAAGAGACCGAGGAATGGCTCGCGCGCGAGCTCTCCGGCGTGCGCACCGGCCGCGCGACGCCGACCTTGCTCGACAGCGTGAAGCCCGAGGCCTACGGCGCCCGTACGGCGCTCCGCGAGCTCGCCTCCGTCTCGGTCGAGGATGCGCGCACGCTTCGTATCATCCCCTGGGACATGTCTCTCCTCAAGGCGCTCGAGAAGGGAATCGCCGATGCGGATCTCGGCGTCGGTATCGCGACCGACGATCAGGGCCTGCGCGTCTCCTTCCCCGAGCTTACGAGCGAGCGGCGCCTCCAGCTCTCGAAGATTGCGGGCGACAAGACCGAACAGGCGAAGGTGACGCTCCGTTCTCATCGCACCGACGCCCTGAAAGCGCTCGACACGGCCGAGGAGGCGGGCGGCATGGGAGAGGACGAAATAAAGCGGCTTAAGGCCGAGATACAGAAGCTTATCGACGAGGGCAACGACACGCTTCTGAAGCACTTAGAGCGAAAGGAGGCAGAGATAGCGCAGTGAGATGCCGACAATGGATATCCTGATTTTCATCGTTGTCATCGTCGCGCTCATCCTCGTGCATGAGTTAGGACACTTTATCGCGGCAAAGCTCTCGGGGATGCGCGTGGACGAGTTCGGGCTCGGGTATCCGCCGCGCGCGCTTGTGCTCGGGAAAATCGGCGAGACGTCCTACACGCTCAACTGGTTGCCCTTCGGCGGGTTCGTGAAGATTTATGGCGAAGACCCATCCCTCGACAAAGCTCGGGACGCGCGCGCCTTTTCTTCGAAACCGCGCTTTGCGCAGGCGGTTGTGCTCGTCGCCGGCGTCGCGATGAACCTGCTCTTCGCCTACGTACTTATCACCGGCGCGCTTATTGCAGGAACGCCGCGGGCGCTTACGGAAGAAGAGCTTCCCGGAGCTGTCGATGTCCAGCTCGCGGTCAGCAACGTGCTCGCGGGGTCGCCTGCCGCGCGCGCCGGACTTCTGCCAGGCGACACTATCCTCTCGGCCGAGGACGGCCATTACGTCTTCGAGGGCGCAGATGCCGCCGCTTTTACGAAGTTTGTCGCGGAAGGGGGAGGGAACACGACCGTCGCGCTTACAGTCAAGCGCGCGGGCGGGGAAGAGGAGGTACTCTTCGCTCGGCCGGAAGCCGGCGTTATTCCTGCCGACCCCTCGCGCGCCGCGCTCGGCGTCGAGGTCGCTCCCGTCGGCGTCGTGCCGCTCTCTCTCGGTGAAGCGGTCGCGCAGGGCGCGCGCCTCACCTGGAGCGCGACTCAGCTGACCGCCGAAGGGCTCTGGCATTTCTTCTTCGGCGTCTTCACTCTCTCCGCCGATCTCTCGCAGGTCGCGGGGCCGGTCGGCATCGCCGGCGTAGTCGGAAGCGCCTCCGCGCAGGGCATCGGCTATCTGCTCTCCATCATGGCGATTATTTCCATCAATCTCGCACTCATCAACCTGATCCCCGTCCCCGCGCTCGACGGCGGACGTCTCCTCTTCGTGCTTATCGAGAGCGTCATCCGCCGCCCTATTAAGGCGAGCGTCGCGCACGCGGTAAACGCAGTCGGCTTCATCTTTCTTAT
>CAYHFY010000009.1:0-5450 GCA_964356085.1 uncultured Candidatus Saccharibacteria bacterium | reverse complement strand
TCCAAGAACGCCCAGCTCCTTATCCGCGCCGGATTCGTC
This sequence comes from uncultured Candidatus Saccharibacteria bacterium, assembly GCA_964356085.1. Taxonomy (GTDB): domain Bacteria; phylum Patescibacteriota; class Minisyncoccia; order Phycocordibacterales; family Phycocordibacteraceae; genus C7867-001. The sequence goes on along the minus strand of CAYHFY010000009.1, from coordinate 5,411 downwards.
CATAAAGAGGCGGCCGGCATCTATTCGTTCCTCCCGCTCGGGCTCCGCGTCCTCAACAACGTCATCCGCATTATCCGCGAAGAGATGGATGCGCTCGGCGGACAGGAGCTCTGTATGTCCGCGCTCCAAAACGCCGAACTCTGGAAGAAGACCGACCGTTGGAAGCAGGACGTCTGGTTCAAGACGGAGCTGAAAGCCGCAGGCGAGACCGGCCTCGGCTGGACGCACGAAGAGCCTATTACGAACCTCGCGACGCAGTTCGTAAGTTCGTACCGCGACCTGCCATTCTCGGCGTACCAGATCCAAACGAAGTTCAGAAACGAGGAACGCGCGAAGTCCGGCGTGATGCGCGGGCGCGAATTCCTGATGAAGGATATGTACTCCTTCCACGCCGATCACGCCGATCTCGACGCGTTTTACGAAAGAGCGATCGAGGCGTACCGGAGAGTCTTCCGGCGCGCGGGTCTCGGGGACCGCACCTTTATGACTTTCGCCTCCGGCGGCGCGTTCTCGAAGTACAGCCACGAGTTCCAGACTTTGACCGATGCCGGAGAGGACGTCATCTATCTCTCCCGCGAGAAAGGCATCGCTATCAATAAGGAAGTGCTCACGGACGAAGTGCTCGCGGATCTCGGCGTTGCGCGCGAGAGTCTTGAAGAGGCGAAGGCGGTCGAAGTGGGGAATATTTTTAAGCTCGGCACGCGCTTTTCAGAGCCGCTCGGCCTCTCGTATACGGATGCGGAGGGGAAGAAGCATCCGGTCGTGATGGGCTGTTACGGCATCGGTCCCTCGCGCCTCGTCGGCGCCGTTGTCGAGGCGCTCGCCGACGATAAGGGGCTCGTGTGGCCTGCGAGCGTCGCGCCGTTTTCTGTCCACCTAGTCTCGCTTGGTAAAGAAGCTGATGATATTTCTAAAACAGCAGACACTCTTTATGAAGATTTAATAAAAGCCGGAGTTGAAGTCTTGTACGACGACAGAGATTTGCGCGCGGGAGAAAAGTTTGCCGAAAGTGATTTGCTCGGTATGCCGAAACGGATTGTGGTCGGCAAAGACGCGGTGGCGACCGGTGAGTTCGAGGTGGTCGACCGCGCGACGGGATCGGTCGAGAAGAAATCGCGTGAGACGCTGTTGAAGCCAGGCTTCGACGGGAAGTAAGTATGGCGAAGTTTACGAAGAATGCGCTCTTCAGCAGTGATATCGCGATTGATCTCGGGACGGCGAACACGCTCGTGTATGTGCGCGGGAAGGGAGTCATCATCAATGAGCCCTCGGTCGTCGCAGTCAACGACAAGACACGCCAGGTCGTCGCGGTAGGGAAGGAAGCGAAGACGATGCTCGGGAAGACTCCCGCGCATATCCGCGTCGTGCGCCCGCTCTCCCACGGCGTCATCTCCGACTTCGAAGTGACCGAAGAGCTTCTTACGTATCTTATCAATAAGGCGCAGAACGGCCGCGTCCGGCTCTTCGGCCCGCGCGTGGTGATAGGCGTGCCGACCGGCGTGACCAACGTGCAGAGCCGCGCGGTGCGCGATGCGGCGAAGAATGCCGGTGCGCGCGAGGCGCTCATCCTCGAAGAGCCGGTCGCCGGAGCCATCGGCGTCAAACTGCCGGTCAACGAAGCGGTCGGCACGATGGTGCTCGACATCGGCGGCGGCACGACCGAGATCGCCGTCAAAGCTCTCCGCGGCGTCCTCGCCCCGAACCCCTCGCCGCTCGCCGGGGACCGCGACAACGAGAACATCATCGATTTCGTGCGGAGCGAATTTAAGCTCGGCATCGGCGAACGCACCGCCGAGGACGTCAAGATAGCGATAGGCGCGGTGATGCCGCTCCCCGAGACCCTCTCCAGAAGCGTGCGCGGCCGCGACTTCGCCACCGGATTGCCGCGCGAGATCCTGCTTACCGACGCGCATATCCGCGAAGCGATCGCGCCCTCCCTCGACGCGCTTATGGACGCGATGAAAGAGGTTATCGAAGCGACGCCTCCCGAGCTACTCTCGGACGTCCTCCAGCACGGCGTTACCGTCTTCGGCGGCGGCGCGCTCCTGCGGGGCCTCCCGCAGATACTGGCGAAAATGCTCGGCGTGCCGGTACGCGTCGCTCCGGAGCCGCTCACCGCAGTCGTGCGCGGCGCGGGTATCGTTACCGAAGACCCCGCGCCGTACGCCGATTTCTTTGTCGATGAAGAAGACATTTTTAGCGAGGCGTAACGCGCTTCTTTCTTCCTCGAGCGTCTCGTGGGGCGCCGTGGCGCTCGCATTCGCCGTCCTTGCGCTCCTTCTGCGGCTTCTCGCGCCGAATCTCTTTCTGCATATATTCGCGCCGGCGTTCCGCGCCGCCGAAGCCGTCTCCGCCAGGAGCCACTCATTTCTCAACGGCTTTCGCGACGTCGCCGCGCTCGCCGCGCAGAACGAGAGGCTTATGCGCGAGAATGACGCGCTCGCGAGCGAGAACAGGGTGCTTATGGAGCGAACCGCGGAGGCAGACGGGCTTCTCGGGGGCATCGTCGCCGGAGTCGTCGCCCGCCCGCCCGCGAGCCCGTACGATACGCTTGTAGTCGCGGGCGGCGCGCGCTCGGGCATCGCGACCGGCATGGAGGCCTTCGGCGCGGGGAACGTGCCGCTCGGCGTCGTCTCCTCGGTCTCGGCCGACTTCTCCCGCATAACGCTCTTCTCGGCACCAGGCGCGGTAACGCACGGCTGGGTAGGAAGCGCGCATACGCCGCTTACCATCTTCGGCGAAGGCGCCGGCGCGATGCGCGCGACCCTCCCGCGTTCCGCTCTCGTCGCGGTCGGCGACGTGGTGTTCGTCCCCGGCCCGGGTCTGCTCCCCGTCGGGAGGGTCGCGCGCATCGATAGCGACCCAGCAGAGCCCGGAGTCGTCCTGCGTATCGCGTCGAACGCGAATTTCTTTTCTATCGCCTGGATTGAGCTGCGCGATATCGGCGCCGCACTGCGCGACTCGTTCTCTCTTTCGACGACGACGCCATGAACATACGCAACGGCATACTGACGGTCTCAACGCTCGTCTCGACCATATTTTTCCCTTGGCCGCTTACGGCAATGCTCGCGCTCGCCGCATCGTTCTTTGAGCCGCTAGTGCCGCTTTCCGCTGGTATCTTCGCCGATGTCCTGTATTACGTTCCGCAGGACGGGTCGATGCCCGTGTTTACGCTCTTCGGACTGGCGTTTTCGCTCATCGCCGTCTTCGTGCGCGCGCGTCTTCGGGAGGGTATCATCTGGAGATGAAATGGCGGCGCGTTATACGGCAGGATCTCGAGATTGCGCCTGACGAGATATTTCTCGATGCATCGAACGCACCTTCGTTCGACCGTGCCCGTTTTGAAGGCAGACTTGAGAAACCGCTTTCGCAGAAGACGTTCTTCTATCTCACCGCGACGCTCGCGCTCCTGCTTATCATTCTTGCCGGCCGCGCGTGGAATCTGCAGATAACGAACGGCTCGGCCTTCGCCGTCGCGAGCGCACAGAACAGCCTTGAAGCGACGACGCTGTTCGCGCCGCGCGGCGTCATAACAGATATTCACGGCGTCGTCGTCGCTGAAAATGTCGAGGGCGAGGACGGCCGCGTGGCGCGCGCGTATCCCTTCCCGTCCTTAAGCCACGTTATCGGCTACGTCTCGTATCCGAAGAAGGATGCGAAAGGGGTGTATTACGATACGAATACGACCGGCATCGCCGGCCTCGAAGCCGAGTATGACGCTGTGCTCGCCGGAAAGAACGGACAGATGCTTACCGAGACGGACGCGCTCGGTCGAGTCCGTTCCGAGGGGTTGATCGTCCGCGCGGAGAACGGCCGTCCGCTCCGACTCTCCGTCGACGCGAATCTCCAAGAGCTTCTTGAACGCGCGATCGCGGATACGGCGCGCGAGAAGCGCTTTATCGCCGGCGCCGGCGCTGTTCTCGACGCGCATACCGGCGCCGTGCGCGCGCTCGTCTCGTATCCGAGCTACGATTCGAACGTGATGAGCGCCGGCGCCCCGCGCGAGACCATCAGCGCTTATAACAAAGATGTCGGACGTCCGTTCCTCGACCATGCCGTACAAGGCGTGTACGCTCCCGGCTCCGTCGTCAAGCCGCTTGTCGCCTCCGGAGCCCTTACCGACGGCGTCATCACGCCGAGCACGATTATCGACGATCCCGGATTCATCTCGATTCCGGACCCGTACCGCCCGGGGAAGGCGTTCGTCTATAAGGGATGGAAAGCACTCGGTCCGGTCGACGTGAAAGACGCGATCGCCTGGTCTTCTGATATCTTTTTCTACACCGTCGGCGGCGGATTCGGCTCCAGAAAAGGGCTCGGCATCGACCGGCTCGCCTATTGGTACCGCCAGTTTGGGCTCGGGAGTCCGACCGGCATCGATCTTGCCGGCGAAGCAAGCGGGCTTATCCCGACGCCTGAATGGAAGGAGAGCGTGTTCGACGAGCCGTGGTATCTCGGCGACACCTACTTCACCGCGATAGGGCAGTATTCTGTCCAAGTAACGCCGCTTCAGATGGCGCGCGCGACCGCCGCTGTGGCGAACGGCGGGCGGCTCTTTACCCCGACTCTGCTCGCAGACCGCACCCCGTCTTTCGTAGAGGTGCCGGCCGACGCCGCCGCGCTCACGATCGTACGCGAGGGGATGCGCCAGACGGTTACGAGCGCGCTCGCCGGCGCGCTCAATGTTCCGTATGTGAAAGTCGCGGCGAAGACCGGTACCGCGCAGACCGGCACGCGCAACCAGTACGACAACTCCTGGGTGGTCGGATTTTTCCCGTATGAAAATCCGCAATACGCGTTTGCCGTCGTGCTTGAACGCGGACCCGCCGGCACCGGCAGTCAGGCGGTACAGGTGATGCGCAAGCTCCTTGACTCGCTCTATGTCCTGGATTCCCCGTATGTCGGCGGGACATCCGCCGCGACGACGAGCGTCTCGCTTGCGCAATAACGGCACTCGCGTACAATGCGCACACTAGTATGACCGATATGCAGGACACATTCGTTTCGCAAGAGAAGTTTGACGAGATGATAAAAGAACTCGAACATCTGAAAACGGTGCGGCGCACCGAGATCGCCAAGAATCTCGAATACGCCCGCTCGCTCGGCGACCTCTCGGAGAACGCCGAATATCAGGAGGCGCGCGACCTGCAGGCCGCGACCGAGGAGCGCATCAAGAAGCTCGAAGAGCTCGTGAAGTACACGAAGATACACACCGACGGCAAGAAGAAAAGCGAAGTAAGCTTCAATTCGAAGGTGTCTATCAAGAAGGAGGGAAGCGGCGAGGTGCACGAATACACCATCGTCGGGAGCGAAGAGGCCGATATGCGCGTAAAGAAGCTCTCGCACGTCTCGCCCTTGGGCGCCGCGCTTATGGGGAAGAAGAAAGGCGATGTCTTCACCTTCGAGACTCC
>CAYHFY010000008.1:5915-10759 GCA_964356085.1 uncultured Candidatus Saccharibacteria bacterium | reverse complement strand
AGGACGACTGCGGCGCCCGTGCGGGCGTAGCTGTACGCGTTCGTGCGCTGGTCGTGGCTTATCGACTCGGGGATAGGGATGAGTATTGCCGGTTTTTTCCAGAGACCTATTTCGGCGATAGAGTTAGCGCCCGCCCGCGAGACGACGATATCTGCGGCGCCTGCGGCGCGCTGGAGCGACGTTTCGTCGAGGTAGCTGATCGGATGATACCGCGCGGCGTTCGGAGACTTCGCAAGCACGACCCGCGAGATCGACTCGACGCCCTTGAAGTTCGCCTGTCCGGTCTGATGGATGATATTGGCAAAAGAGACTAGATCGAGCAGAGAAGAGAGCACCATCTCGTTTATCTTCATCGCGCCCTGCGAACCGCCGAGGACAAGCACGCTCGGAATGCCCGATTCGAGATTGAAGTATTGCCGGGCGCCCTCGGACTCGACGCGCATGAGCGCCTTGCGGATAGGGATGCCGGTACGCGCGATCTTCCCGCGGACTTTCTCCGGGAAAAGGGCGGCGGCACTCTCGAAGGAGATGGCGATCTTCGTCGCCCACGGAGCGGCGAGCAGATTTGCGCGTCCTGGCCGCGCGTCCGATTCGTGGATGATGAGCGGGATGCGCAGGAGCCGCGCGGCGACGACTGTCGGCACGCTTCCGTACCCCCCTTTGCTTATCACGACATCCGGATAGAGGCGGAAGAGGGTTATGGTCGCCGAGATGATGCCGAAAAGCGTGATGAAGAGGTCTGTCACGTTAAGGAACGAAGCGTAGCGGCGCATCTTTCCTGCCGGCGTGCGGATATGTGTGATGCCGTTCTCAAAGAGCGCCTTCTCGTCGAATGAGCCTGGGGAGAGATAATACAGCTTCGGCGCGAGGAGTCGTTCTTCGCGCACGAGGTCGTTCAATGCCTCGGCGATGGCGATAATCGGATAGAAATGCCCTCCGCTCCCCCCTCCCGTAAACACGATAGTCATACGTTACATTTAAACATTTAAATATTTAAATATAAAGCGCCGTCAGGCGCTTTTGCGGCGAGCGGCGACGTTGAGGATGAAGCCGCACATAATAAGCGCCGCCATGAGCGCGGTGCCGCCGTGGGAGATGAACGGGAGCGGCAGGCCGGTGAGCGGGATGATGCCTATCATCGCAGATATGTTGACGAACGCCTGCAGGATAAGAATGAACGAAAAGCCGAGTGCGATAAGGCCGCCGAAGAGCTCGCTCGAGTTCCCCGCTATCACGATGCCGCGTGCCGCGAGCGCGACGAAGAGGAGAAGAAGCGCACTCGCGCCGACAAACCCCGTCTCTTCGGCGAAGACGGCGAAGACGGAATCGCCGGAAGGTTCCGGCAGATAGTTGAATTTTTCCACGCTCTGGCCGAAGCCTCTGCCGAGAAGTCCGCCGCTCCCGATGGCGATAAGCGACTGCTGTATCTGATAGCCGCTTCCGAGAGAATTGGCGGAGGGATCAAAGAAGGTTTTGATGCGCTCAATCGCGTACGGACGCAGAGAGATGATGATGAAAAACGCGACAGCCACGACGACGGCGATGATCCCGAAATCGCGCCACGGCGCTCCCGCCGCGAAGTACATCACGACGCCAGTGGCGATAATAAGCACCGCCATCGAGGTATTGGGCTGGGCGAGCAGGAGGAAGGTCGGAACGACAAGGATGGCACCAAAGGGAATAATGCCCTTTTTCGGCTCTGCGAGCGCTCGCGCGCGCGGCGCGAGCCACCAGGCGAGTGCGAGTACAAAGCCGATTTTCAAGAATTCTGCGGGCTGAACGGTCGTCCATCCGAGGTCGATCCAGCGAGTCGCACCGTTCGCGCGCAGTCCGATGCCGGGGATAAAGACGGCGGCGGTGAGGGCGATGCTCGCGAGGTAGATATACGGCGCGAAGCGTTTCAGATGTTCAAACGGGAAGGCGCGCGCGGCGAGAAGAGCCAGGAATCCGAGTCCGAATCCGAGCCCTGCCTGAAGCAGGATGTCCTGCGAGACGGAACTGCTTTCCCGAGCGAGAAGGCCGAGCGCGGCCGAGGAAAAGATAGCGAGGCCGGCGAGGACTATCCCGAGCACGAGCATGAAGAATATGCGGTCGCCGGAGACGAGCTTCATAAAAGTCTATTTGAGAAGCGCGACGGTCATCCCGACGATCGCGCAGACTATCGAGATGATCCAGTAGCGCATCGTCACCTTGTACGAGGGCCAGCCGATAGCCTCGAAGTGGTGGTGCAGGGGCGCGATGCGGAACACTTTTTTCCCATACAGTTTTTTCGACGTTATCTGGATGATGTTGGAGAGGACGGTGATCACGAGCGGGAATGCGATGATAGGGAGCGCCGCGATGCCGTAGCCGTTGCCCGGCGTGTCGGTCATAAACGCGATGACAGCGAGCGTCATCGTGAGGCCCATCGTGCCGGTCTCGGTCATCCAGAAGCGCGCGGGCGGTATGTTGAACCAGAGGAAGGCGAGTATCGCACCGGCGAGCGTGGCGGAGAAGGCCGCCACGTTAATCTGGTCTTGGAAGTAGGCGATGCCGGCGTACGCCATAAAGGCCGTACTGAAGACGCCGCCTGCGAGCCCGTCGATCCCGTCGAAGACGCCGCCCGCGTAGAGCCCGAGCGAGACAAGGACGAAGAGCGGGACGATGAGCGCGCCGATCTCGAGGACGCCATCTGCGGGAATGCCGATCGCTGTGATGCCGAGCTTCACATAGAACCACCAACCGATGAAGAGCGAGACGAGTGTGACGAAGATAAGCCTGGTGCGGAGCCGCACTCCCCTCTCGCCCGAAGGGCGGATGTCGAACAGATCGTTGACGAAACCCATAAACGCTCCGGCGAGCAGGGTGAAGAACGGTATCCAGGTCTGGCTCCGGCTTAAGAAATCAAGCTTCTGGGTCAGCGGAACGGGCAGGGCGCGCGCGAGTGCCCACATAGAAAGCGTTACGATAGCGACGCTCGCCCAGATAAGGATGCCGCCCATGCGCGGCGTCGAAGTCTCGGTGCCGGCGTGGACGGTAGTACGGAGCTTCTCGAACTCAACCGCGGCCGAGCCATCAAGCGCGGTCTTTCCTGCAGACTTTTTCCATACGCGATACTTGTAAAGATAGTGGATAAGGATCGGCGCGAGCAGGATGCCAACGACAAACGAAGCGGTCGCGGGGATGAATATCTTGATGATGTCGGTGGCGATCATAGGGATGCGACTCCTGCGAAGTGCGCGAGCGCGCCCGCAACGAGCGCCGCGCCGTCGGTGAAGCGGGCCTTCTGCGAGGAGCCGAGGACGACGACGGCGATCGGGTGGCGGATACCGGCGTCGAAGACAAGCGCGAGATTGCCGCCCGCGAGATCGGTGTACCCCGTTTTAGAGAGGAGGAGCCGCGAGAGCGTCTCGACCATGGGGTCGGTGTTCTGTACCTCAAACGACGTACCGCCCTCCGAGACGGCATGCGCGGAAGGTCTGGCCGTCGCGGCCGCGATGTCCGGAGCGAGCTCGACCAGCGCGCCGGCGAGACGGGCGAGGTCGCGCGCCGAACCGTATCCGCCGGAGATTTCTGTGTTCACGTCGAGACCGCTGCCGTTGACCGCATACGTCTGGGAGAGACCGAGCGCAGAGACCGCACCGGCGAAGAGCGCGTTTTCCGAGATTCCCTGGCGAGCCGCCGCCGCTTCGGCGATAGCGGCGGCGCCGTCGTTAAGCGACGCGGTCAAGGTAAGGCGCGCGATGTCTCCGAGGGTGAACGCCTGCCCTTCTGAAAAGGCGCGCGGCCCTTCGAGAGAGGTCGCGCGCTCTGAAACAGTGATGCTTGCATTCTCGGAGAGTGAGCTAAGCGCCGCATAGACCGTCAGGAGCTTCGTCAGGGACGCGAGCGGCAACTGCGCGTCGGCATTCTTCTCATAAAGCGCCGTGCCGGTCGCGAGATCGTAGACGATAGCCGCCTTCGCTTCGACGGGGATCTGCGCGAAGGCGTCTGGAACGGCCGCGACACTCGGGTCCGGCGCGGACGGCTCACCGCCGGAGGAAAGTGGGACGAAAAGAAAAAGAGCCAGAAGGCCTGAAGCGGCAAGGAGTGCCATACCGAACTCGCGCATCGATCGGGCGCGCTCGGCGAGTCTCTGGAGGTCGGAAGAATGCATATCGTTATTCTCCCGGGGCCGCGTCCGCGGATGCTTCTTCGACGACGGCGCGAGACGCGGCCTGAAGCTCTGCGGCGCGCGGGAGCTCCTCTGCGCTTGCGAGTCCCAGGTGCGCGAGCGCCTCGGTGGTCAGGCTGTAGCGGATACGGCGTTTGTCGCTCGGGTCCTCTTTCCCTTCGATAAGGCCGCGCATAAGGAGGGTACGGAGCGATGCGGAAGAGTTGACTCCGCGCACCCAATCTATCTCGCCGCGCGTGGCGCCTGCCCCGACGGCACTGGAGGAGCCGCTCTGGTACGCGACAACGGCAAGCGTCTCGAGGCTCGCTTTCCCCAGATCGCGGGAGAGCTCGCCTTCGCGGAGCTTCTTTACTATCGCGGACGCCTCCGGTGCGGTGCGCAACTCTACCTGGGTATCGGTCTCGACTAGCACAACTCCGCTCCCCGCGAGCGAGTCGGCGAGCGCCTTGAGCACGAGACCGACCCCGGTATCCGGTATCTCCAGAAGCTTCGCGATCTGTTTCTTATCCAGTGGTTCGCCGGAGGCGAAGAGGAGGGCGTGGAGCGCGGCGGGAGGGGTGAGCATTGCTTTCATTCTATCCGCACCGCTCCTCGGGAGCAACGTCTTCCCTTGGGGATGCCTTATGCGAACAAGTCTTTAATATCCGTAGCCGTAACTACGGATAACGCGGAGCCAGTTGCCGTACGCGAG
>CAYHFY010000008.1:0-5815 GCA_964356085.1 uncultured Candidatus Saccharibacteria bacterium | reverse complement strand
GAGGCTCCGGCGACTATGATGCCCGTGATAACGAGCGTGCTTGCACGAAAGGCCTTTGATGAGCGCGATACTAGCGACGATAGAGACATAGTTGGAAGAAAGTAGATAAATAATGCCCGAAATCAGATCGGGTGGTTCCGCTCGTAAGTGTATCATCGGGAGGAAAGCGATATACTGCGCGGGTGGGGACAGCTTTTATTCGCGCGCAGACGGCATGGCGGCGGCATTCGTCCGTCTGTAGCGCCGCGCTTATCGCCGCGATTTCGTTTACGCTCCATCTCATACCCTTTGTCTTCTATAGCGCGAATCCGCTCGGTTACGATACCGGCTTCTACCGCCGGTATCTTATCGAACCTCTTCTTTCCTTCCCGAGTGCGCCCGTGCCGGGACTCGGCGCGGACGCTCTTTTACCGCGCATCGTTCTCGACGCGCTTCATTTTCTGCAGATATCACCGGACATCGCGCTGTATGGAAGCTATATCGTTTTTTCTTCTCTCCTGCCGGTGCTGTTTTTCTTCTGGCTTAAGCCGTTTCTCGGCGCGCGCGCGGCATTTATCGGGGGACTGTTCCTCGCCGTATCTCCAGTGGGCTATACGGCTTACTGGTATATGCTCTATAAGAATGCGTTTGCGCTCTGTCTTCTCCTTCTTGCCTTCATACTGTACGAGCGGCGCCTATTCTGGCCTCTGGTCGCGCTCGATATCGGCATCGCATTCAGTCATAAGACATCGGCGATCATCTATCTGCTGACTCTTTGCGTTCTCGCGATAGTCGACTATCGGCGGTTGAAGGAAATCCTTGTGCATGCGGCGCTCGTCGCGGCGTGTTTCGCGCTGATCTTTTTCAACACCCCTGTCGTTTCCTTGATCTTGAAGGGCGGAGCGGTCGCAATATTTCTCGACTGGAAGGAGTATATCGTTTTTTCCGTCCCGCTTTTTATCGGAGCGCTTGGCGCCATCGCCGCCTGGAAGAGAATCATCATGCCGCGATCGCTCATTGCCTTCGCGCTTGCAAGCTTCGCATTCCCTGTTCTCACGCTCCCCTTCTATCAGCGCATATTTGTTTTTACAGACATCGCCCTCGCCGCATTCGCCGCATACGGCATAAACTTTTTTATCTCGCGGCTGACGTTCGATACGGCGTCGCGATCAACGTACTTCTTTTTTACGCTTCTTTGCATCATCGGCGGATTACAGCTCGGGAATCTCCAAGCGCAAGTTCGGCAATTGCGGCCGCTCGAAGCCTCCGCGCATCTCAACCAGATTGCCGCAATCGGCGCGCTCGTGCCTCCCGACGCCCTGCTCCTCACGACAAACAGGGAGGCGCCGTGGTATCAGGGGTGGACCCGTTCGCACATCGCCGCACCCGGAATGCTTTACGATACGCATGACCTCGAGGCGTGGACGACATTCTGGAGCTCGACATCGACTCCCGAGCGAACGGCGTTTCTCAGCACGTTCTCTCGCCCGCTGTATATCAGCACTCTCGGCGATTTCTCCCACCTCATAGGAGAGCCTCTTTCCTGCTTGACGTCCGTCGCACCGAAGCTTTTCCGCAACGATTGCTCCTAGCAGACAGGGTCATTCAACCGAAAAGGTCGTCGTGAGTGCCGAGATTGACGAGAAGAAGCACGAGAATGTCCTCGTGAATTTGGTATTGAAGTAGTAAATTATCCTTCACATGGCATTCCCGGTACACCTTAAGTTCCCCTGTGAGCTGGTGGTCGCGGCGGTTCGCGGGAAGCTTTTCTCCAGCTACGAGGGCGTCAATGATTTCTCCGAGCATTTCGGCATTGAAATCCTTGTGCTTTGAGACGCGTTTATACGCTTTGCGATATGCCTTTGTGGAACGGACGCGATACATGCGTCTACTAACCTCTTTTGAGTATGTCGTCGTGGAGCTCTTTAGCACTGGCGTAAGTTTTCCCGTGCTTGAGCGCCCACTCCGCCTCCTTGATAATCTGGCGCTTTTTCTCAACAGGCCAATAATCCGCGCTCATGACCGGGAATGGAATATTCTTTGTGTGCATCACTTGAGTGAGGTACAGCTTCACCCCCGAGGACATGTCGAGACCCATAGAGCGGAATGCCTTCTGGGCGGCGTCTTTTGTCTTTTTATCGATGCGGATCTGTAGCGTAGTAGTCATACAAGTATCGTATACCCCGCAAGTGTACCTGTCAATACATTGTCATTACAGAACTGCCGATCATACAGAGGTATCCACAAGATGGAGCTATAGCATCAAGTTATGGATAGTGAGTGCAGGGGTTAGCCGTACCGCGGTACGGAAGCGGAGGCGGTGTGGCTGATACGGATGTCGCCGTGCTCTCCGAACTGCTCGGCGGCGACGGCGCCCTGCTTCACAAGCTCGAGAAGCGCGAGGAAGGAGACGATGACCTCGACCTTCTCCTTCGCGCTACCAGCAAAGTCTTTGAACGAGAGCGTCATCGCGCTCTGTACCCGCTTCGCGAGCCTGTCCATCATCTCCTCGATGGTGACGAGCGGCTTCACGCGCGCCTCGGGAAGATTCTCCACCGCCTCGCGCGCGGCGCGGGCGCGCTGTAGCGCGCCCGCGAGCGCCTCGGCGAGGGAGCCTGCGGAGAGGTCGCGGGAAGGAGCGAAGACCGCCTCGAAGGGCCGTTCACCAGCCGGGAGCAGTGTCGCCTTGCCGAAGATGCGGGAGAGCTCCCGCGCGGCCTCGCGCACCTTCTCGTAGGCCGCGAGCCGTCGTTTCAGGTCTTCGACATCCTCGCTTTCTTCCTCGGTGAGTGCAAGATCGGGAATGAGCGATTTCGACTTGATAAGGATGAGCGTCGCCGCTATCTGGATGAAATTTACTGCCTCCTCGACCGGGAAGGTCTCCTGTGCGCGCACGTGCGCGATGTAGTCCTCGGTGATGCTTGCGAGCGCGAGCTCGTTTACCAGGAGCTTCCTCGCCTCGATAAGATCGAGCACGACCTCGAACGGCCCCTCATACGAGTCGGTCTTGATAGAAAAGCCTGTCCGCGGTGCTACGGTTTCCATTGTTCGATGAAGCGCAGGAGGAGCCGCACGGGTTCGCCCGCCGCGCCCTTCGCGAGCTCGTCGCCCGGCGCCGAGGTCATCCTCGGCGCGATGTCTATGTGGGCCCACGGGCAGTCGAGCTCCTTAGCGAACTGCCAGAGGAACATCCCGCCGTCTATCGCGCCGCCGTAGCGGCTCGTCGAGCCGCCCGGGACATTCTTCAGGTCGGCAAATTCTCCCTTGACTCGATCTTCGTATTCGTCCCAGAGCGGGAGTCGCCAGACATAATCGCCCGATGCCTCGGCATCACGGAAGAGTCTTTCAGCGAGCGCGTCGTCGCGGGTAAGAAGTGCGCTCGCGTGGAGTCCGAGTGCAGAGACGGCCGCGCCGGTCAGGGTCGCGACATCTATCACAGCCGCAGGCTTGAAGCGCAGGGCATAGGTGAGCGCGTCAGCGAGGATGAGCCGGCCCTCGGCGTCGGTGTCGAGCACCTCGATCGTCTTGCCGGAAAGAGATTTTAAAATGTCGCCCGGGCGAAGTGCGTTGTTACCCGGCATATTCTCTGCCGCAGGGATAAGGCCGACAACCGACTGCGGGAGCCGGAGCCGCGCGGCGAGCGTCACGGCATGGATGACTGCGGCGGCACCCGACATATCCATATGCATCTCGTAGATACTATTTGAAGGCTTGAGGTTCAATCCGCCGCTGTCGAAGGTGATGCCTTTTCCAATAAGAACAATGGGCTTATTGTTCTTATTGCCCCGAGTGCCAGCCTGCGGTGAGCGTGTCGAACCCGTCGAGGGGCGGTACTCCATAACCGTAAATGTCGGAGCCTCCGTCGAACCTTTTGCGACGCCGAGGAGCGCGCCCATCCCGAGTTTCTGCATTTCCCTTTTGCCGAGCACTTTTACGGTAAGTCGGGAGCCTGTCCCGACACTTCTCGCGGCCACTGCTGCGGCCTTAGCGAGAAGTGTCGGGGTCATATCACCGCCCGGAGTGTTCGCGAGCGTGCGACACTCGTTCACCGCCTCGCCTATCATCTGCCCTTTCTTCACTGCTTTTTCGATTGCAGAAGAGGACGCGCCGTAGAGGAGTATTTCTTCAATCGCCGTCCAGCCCTCCTTCGGTTCTGTCTTGAAGATGTTGAACTCGAAATTCGCCATCTCGAAGTTCTCGGCCGCGAGCTGTGCGATCTGCTCCGGCGCGAGATGCTGAAGAGTCTTGAAGAGCTCGGGCGTGCAGTCGAACTGGAGCGCAATTTTCTTTACCTTGTGCGCCTTCGCCGCGACGACTATAGATCGGCAGAGCGTGATAAACCTCCGCGCATTCATCTCGCTCGCCCTCCCTGCGCCGATCAGAAGCGTCTCGATGCCCTGCTCCCGCACGAGCTTCTTAGTCCCCCGTTTCTCGTCGGTGAGGTTCACGCGCACATACCCTTTGGGCGCGTCCTCGATACTCCCCTTTTTGAACGTGAGTTTCATCGCGATTAGCTTTCGGCGTCGGCAGGGTTCGCCGAGAGCAGGGTGTCGATGCGGTTCATGTCGCGAGGGAACAGTGTCGCCTCCTTCACGTTTGCAAGGCCAAGATATTTCTGGGTGAGTCGTTCGAGACCCATACCTATGCCGCCGTGCGGCGGGAGGCCATACTTGAAGGCCATAAGATAAAACGAGAATTTGTCCGGGTCGAGCCCCTTGGACCGGATCTTTTCGACGAGCATATCGTGGTCGTGGACGCGCTGACTGCCCGATAGGATCTCGACGCCACGGAAGAGCAGGTCGAAGCTCTTAGTGAAGCCGGGATCGGTCTCGTCCTCCATCGTGTAGAACGGCCGCTTGCTCACCGGATAGTGCGTGATGAAAATGAAATCGCTCCCTTTCTCGCGCGCGGCCCATTCGCAGATCGCGCGCTCATGTTCAGGCTCGAGATCTGGCTCGTCAGTCGAGACTCCAAGGATAGCCTGTGCCTCGCGAAGCTTCAGCACGGGGAACGGTTCCGGAATGAGCGGGAGTGTCGAGCCGGTTATGATGAAGGCGTCGCCCGCTCTCTCGCCAAGACGCTTCGTGATGTGCTTGAGCGTGTCCTCTATCATCCGCATCACGTCAGTGTAATCCTTGATGAATCCCATCTCGAAGTCGAGCATCGACATCTCGTTAAGATGACGTGAGGTTGAATGCTTCTCGGCGCGGAACTGCGGGCCAGTTGTGTAAATGCGCTCAAACGCGCCGACCATCATCTGCTTGTAGAGTTGTGGCGAGGTCGCGAGGTAGGCGCTCCGGTCTTTGAAGTACTCCACCTTGAAGACGCCTGCGCCGCCTTCGGCGTCGTCGCCGACGAGCTTAGGCGCTTGGAACTCGGTGAAGCCTTGCGTATCAAGATATTCGCGAAATCCTGCAATAATTTCCGCCTGGACTTTGAAGACGGCACGCTCGCGCTCGCGACGGACAGTGAGCGGGCGGTAGTCGAGCATAATGTCGAGATTAATCTCGGCATCGGTATCAAAAGGCAATCCCTCGGCGCGCGAGAGGATTTCAATATTTTTTATCTCGAGCTCGATATCGCCGTTCACTCGGTCGACCTGAACGTTCTTCTCGGGACGCTTGTTGACGACGCCCTCGACGCGGACTACGTATTCGTTGCGGATCTCCTTCGCCGTCTCTATCGCCCCGCTCCCCGGGAGCACGACACCCTGTACAACCCCCGAACGATCTCGGAAATCAAAAAAGACCATCTTCCCCTGATCCCTACGGACATCGACCCAGCCCGAAATCGATACCGCCTCCCCCACCTTCTTCCCCATCTCTCCGATAAGCGT
>CAYHFY010000007.1:1607-10765 GCA_964356085.1 uncultured Candidatus Saccharibacteria bacterium | reverse complement strand
CTCATGGCCAAGAAATCCCAGCTCGCACGACTCGTCAAGAAGACGAAACTCGTCAAGAAGTACGCTGAAAAGCGTGCGGCCTTGAAGCTGGCCGGAGACTCTGCGGGTCTCCAGGCGCTCCCGAAGAACTCTTCACCGGTGCGGCTTAAGAACCGTTGCGCTATCACGGGCCGTTCGCGCGGTTATATGCGCACCTTCGGCATCTCGCGCATCCAGTTCCGCGAGCTTGCGCGCGAAGGCAAGATTCCTGGCGTTAAGAAAGCATCATGGTAACTGACCGCATCGGCGATTTCATAATCCGTCTGCAGAATGCCGCGATGGTCGGCAAGCGCGATGTCTCGGTGCCGTATTCGGCGCATCTCGCCGCCATCGCGAAGAAGCTCAAGGAGCTCGGCTTCATCGAGTCCATCGAGACGAAGGCGAGGGGGGACAGCGAGATAAAGAAAGACCTCCTGGTCAGCCTCGCGTACGACGAGCGCAAGACAGCCAAGCTCCGCGGCGTGAAGCGTGTCTCCAAGCCCGGTCGCCGGCTCTACGCGCCTTCTACCGCCGCGCATCGGGTGAAGGGCGGCACAGGAGCGCGCATCCTCTCCAGCTCGGCTGGCATAATCTCGGATGCCGAGGCGCGCAAGGGCCGCATTGGAGGCGAGGAGCTGTTCGAAATCTGGTAATTCGATACGCTAACCGCATCTATTTTATGTCTCGCCTCGCAAAAAAGCCGATTTCAGTAGGAAAAGCCGATGTCTCGGTGGCAAACGGCGTGCTTACCGTTAAGGGCGCGAAGGGTACGCTCACGAAGCAGGTACACCCCTCCGTCGCTATCGCGGTCGATGCCGGCGCCGTTCTTATTACGCCGAAGGATCGTTCCCGTCTCGCGAAGGCTCTCACCGGCACTTTCGCCTCGCATGTGAAAAATATGGTCGCCGGCGTCGAGACGCCCTATGCAAAGAAGCTCATCCTCGAAGGCGTCGGATACCGGATGGAGGTCAAGGGTAAGGATGTCGTGCTGACCGTCGGCTTTTCTCATACGGTCTCGCTTCCGATACCGGAAGACGTAACGGCGACCGCCGAGAAGAACGCGCTCACGCTCTCGAGCGCCAACAAGGAGTCGGTCGGACAGTTCGCCGCGAATATGCGCCGCGTGAAGCCGCCGGAGCCGTATCTCGGCAAGGGCATCCGCTATGAAGGCGAAGTGATTCGCCGCAAGCAGGGCAAGAAGGCCGTATAAACAATATGAAAAGCAAACCCACAACTAAGAGTGAACTCCGCAAGCGCCGCCATGCGCGGGTGCGCGCGCTCGTGAAGGGGACGGCGGAGCGCCCGCGCCTCGCGGTCTTCAGAAGCAATCGCTTCGTCTCCGCACAGCTTATCGACGATACGGCGGGGAAGACGCTCGCCGCCGCGCACGGCCGCGAGTTCAAGGGCGCGCAGTCGGCGCAGGCGGTGGCTGTCGGCGCGGCGATCGCGAAGAAGGCCACGGCGGCGGGTATCACTGCGGCCGTCTTCGATCGCGGCGGCTACCGCTACGGCGGACAAGTCAAGGCACTCGCGGACGCCGCGAGAGGAGGCGGCCTCACTTTTTAATATCATATATGACGACACCAATAGAACCGGAAATCATACAGGAGTTGGAGGGCGTCGAAGCACCCGAGGTCGCGGCTGTGGAGACGGAAGCGGTTGAAGCCGCCGTGCCGGTCGAGGCGGCCGCGCCTTCTTCTTCTCGCTCGCCCCGCGGCCGTGATTCCTTGCGCGGCCGCTCGCCCCGCGCGGGCGCCCGCGGGAACAGGGCTCCGCGCGAACGCGGCGAGTTCGAGCAGGTGACTATCGACGCGCGGCGCGTGGCGCGCGTGATGGCCGGCGGCCGCCGATTCAACTTCAGCCTCGTAGTCATCATCGGCGACAAGAAGGGTCGTGTCGGCGTCGGTCTCGGAAAAGGCGTCGACACCGCGCTCGCCATCGATAAAGCGACGCGCGACGCGAAGAAACATCTCTTTACCGTTCCGCGCACGGCAACAGGCTCGATCCCGCACCAGGTGTCCGCGAAGTATGCATCCTCGACAGTGGAGATCATCCCTTCAAGGGGTCGCGGGCTCGTCGCGGGCTCGGCGGTGCGCACTGTGCTCGACCTCGCGGGCGTTACCGATGTCGTTACCAAGATCCACACGCGCTCCAAGAATAAGCTCACCATCGCGCGCGCGACCGTCGCCGCGCTGAAGAAGCTTAGAGTAAAATAATCCTTTACGTATGCAACTCCACTCCCTTTCTCCCCGCACCAAGAACAAGAAGAACCCCCCGGTAGGGCGCGGCGGCAAGCGCGGCAAGACCTCCGGCAGAGGCGGCAAGGGACAGACCGCGCGCGCCGGGCATAAGATCCGTCCCGAGGTACGCGACCTTATCAAGAAGCTCCCGAAGCGCCGCGGCCACGGTCAGAACCGCGCGCGCACCGTCCGGACGAACCGCATCGCGACCTCGGCGGTGAATCTCGCCGCTCTTGAACTGAACTACAAGGCCGGCGAGACTGTCTCTCCCTCGACGCTTCTCGCGAAGGGGCTGGTGCGCCGTAAGAAGGGGCGCGCGCCGGCAGTGAAGATACTCGGCGTCGGCGCTCTCTCGAAGGCGCTTATCATTGTCGGATGCGAGCTGTCTGCGTCCGCGCGCGCCGCGCTTGTCGCCGCCGGCGGCACGAGCCATGCTTAATTCTTTCATCCGCAAACTGAAACTCGCTTTCGGCGATTCTGAAATCCGCGCCCGCATCCTCTTTCTCATCGGCGCGCTCGCGCTCTTCCGTCTCCTCGCGGCGGTGCCGATTCCCGGCATCGACAAGACCGCGCTCGCCGCATTTTTTGCGAACAATCAATTCTTCGGCCTTCTTAACATCTTCTCCGGCGGCGGCCTCGCCCAACTCTCCATCGTGATGCTCGGCGTCGGGCCCTACATCACCGCGTCCATCATCATGCAGTTGGGTACGATTATTTTCCCGCAGGTGAAGCAGGCGTATTTCGAAGAGGGTGAGGCTGGCCGCGCTAAGTTCATCGGATGGAGCCGCCTTCTCACTATCCCGATGGCCGTCCTGCAGGCTATCGGCTTCCTCTTCCTTCTTGAGAGCCAGGGCGTCGTCGCGCACCTGGGCGCGCTCGCGCTTATCGCCAACATAGCGCTTGTTACCGCCGGTTCCCTGCTTCTTATGTGGCTCGGCGAGCTCGTGACCGAGTTCGGTATCGGGAACGGAGTCAGCCTTATCATCCTCGCCGGCATCCTCGCGAGCGTGCCGGCGAGCATCTCGCAGACCATCTTCGCCGCTTCTGCGGCAAATGTTCCGGCGTATCTCGCGTTTACCGCTCTCGGACTCGCGATGATGTATGCGGTGGTCGTCGTCTCCGACGCCGAACGTTCGATACCGATCGCCTACGCGCGCGCGGTGCGCGGCGCGGCACTCTCGCAGGGAGCGGCGACGTATCTCCCGATACGCCTCTTGCAGGCGGGCGTGATCCCCATCATCTTCGCGCTCTCGCTCCTCCTCTTGCCGCAGATGGCGCTCTCGATGCTCGGCGCGCTCGATATATCTTTCGCTTCGAGTGCCGCGCTCTGGTATGCCTCTTTCCTCTCTAATCCGTGGCAGTACGGCGGGACCTACTTCCTTCTCGTGGTGCTCTTCACCTATTTCTACACGGCCGTTACCTTCGAGCCGCACCGCGTCGCGGAGAACCTGCAGAAGTCCGGCGCGTTCGTCCCCGGAGTCCGCCCCGGTCGCGAGACAGAGGAATACATCGGCAAGGTGGTAAACCGCATCACGCTCCCCGGAGCCTGTTTCCTCGGCCTCATCGCCGTCTCGCCTTCGATAATCCAGGGACTCACGGGCGTTACGACGCTCGTGCTGGGGGGCACCGCGCTCCTTATCGCCGTCCAGGTCGCGCTCGACCTCGCCCGCAAGGTCGACGCCCAAGTCTCCCTCCGCGAATATTAAATCGGTGCGTGTGGTATAATGCGTGCATGAGTGGAAAACTCGCAGAAATCAAGGAGAAAACCGCCCCCGTTCTCAAGAAGCACAACGCTGTCGAGGCGTATGTGTTTGGGTCGACCGCGCGCGGGGAAGACCGCCCAGATAGCGATGTCGATATTCTGGTGAGATTCAACCAGATGGAAAACCTATTTGAATTTGTCGGGGTCAAGCTTGATCTGGAAGATGCACTCGATGGTCGGAAGGTGGACCTGGTCCAGATGGGAGCGCTCCGACAGGAGTTCCGTCAAGGTATCGATCGCGACAAGGTGCGCATTTTCTAAGAATGACCGAAAGAGACTACCGTGCGTATCTGAAGGACGTGCTCGAATATTGCGATCGCGCCATTACAAGCGCGGGGGAGATGACGCTTGAAGAATTCCGCAACGATCTGAATATGCAAGATGCATTTGCGCGGCGTTTCGAGGTCATCGGCGAAGCGATCAAACGCATTCCTGATTCTATCCGTAACGCGTATCCCGATGTCGAATGGCGCCGTGCGACAGGCTTTCGCGATGTTCTGGCGCACGACTATGTTGATATCGAAATCGATCAGCTCTATCTCACTGCCAAAAATCAGTTACCCGCATTTCGCGCCCAAATCGCCGTCGTCCTTAAGAATCTTCAGGACGACAAAAATATATGAATACACGAGCCATATTCTTCATAGGCAAGCCCGGGTGCGGGAAGGGGACGCAGGCGAAACTCTTGTCTGAAAAGACGGGGTGGCCGATATTTGCTTCCGGTAAGCTCTTCCGTCAGATTGCGCAGGAGGACTCTCCTGTGGGACGGAAAGTGAGAGCCGAGAATGATGCCGGGGAACTACAACCTCATTGGTTCGCGATGTACCTGTATCTGCAGTCGCTCTTCTCTGTCCCAGACAACACGAGCGTCATTTTTGATGGATTCAACCGTAAGGTGCTTGAGGCGAATCTCGTTATCGACTCGATGAAGTGGCTCGGGCGATCGTTTACCGTCTTAGAAATCAAAGTTTCTGATGAAGAAGTCCGTCGCCGGCTCGACCTGCGCAGAGAAACGGAGGGCCGCGTCGACGACTCGGCGGTCGACGAGAGGCTGAAGGAGTACAAGGAGTACACTGAACCCGCGATAGAACTTTTCCGTACCGCAGGCGCGCTTATCGAGATTAACGGCGAGCAGGTGCCGGAGGCCATCGCTGCCGATATTCGCGTGGCGCTCGATCTACGATGATACTCAAGAACGACACCGAACGGGAGAACCTCATTGAGGGCGGGAAGCGCCTCGCGGCGGTGCTGGAGGCGCTCCGCGCGAAGGTCGCGCCTGGCGTGACGACTGAAGAGCTGGATGACCTCGCGGAAAAAATAATTCGCGACGGCGGCGATGAACCCTGCTTTCTCGGATATACCCCTGAAGGAGCAAACAGACCGTATCCGGCGACGCTGTGCGTTTCCATAAACGACGAGGTCGTGCACGGCATCCCGAATGAGTCGGTGAGAGCTTTGAAAGAAGGCGATATCGTCGGACTCGATCTCGGCCTGACCCACAACGGCATCGTCGTCGATGCGGCTATCACCGTGCCGGTAGGCAAAGTGAGCGAAGAGTCGACGAAACTCTTGCGCGCGACCGAGAGCGCGCTTGCCGCGGGCATCGCCGCGGCTCTGCCGGGGAAGCGCGTGGGAGACATCTCCTGCGCTATTCAGAAAGAAATCGAGAATGCCGGTTTTACGGTGGTAAGGGAGCTCGGTGGCCACGGCGTGGGCGAGCTCGTGCACGAGGAGCCCTTCATCCCGAACTTCGGCCGCGCTGGCGCTGGCGCGGAGCTCGTCGAGGGGATGGTGCTCGCGCTCGAGCCGATAGCCGCGGCCGGCAAGGCGGCGGTTACTATCGCGCCCGACGGCTACACCTTCCGCACCAAGGACGGCTCTCGCTCAGCCCACTTCGAGCACACCATCTTGCTCGAGAAGGAACGAGCGCTTGTGGTAACCAGACTGTAAATTAAACAATCCTCTGGTATTCGAGATGATTGTAGAGGAGGTCAATAATGCTCTGAACGAATTTTGCTACCTCAGTGTCGTCGATACGATAAAAGAAGTCTCGTTTTCTTGAGAAAAATACAACGGAATCTCTAAATGAGACTAACGTACAAGTTGCCCTGATAGCATCACTCGTGACTCGGGCCGCCCCGCTTCTTTTCCCTAGCTGCTTCAGCAATTCTGTGCTCGCCATAGTTTGAAGAATTCGAACAGCATTTTTAGTACCAATGCCTTTTAGTACGATTTTCTTTTTTGCGATGGTCTTTTGCCAATGCATCAGTTCTTTCGGTGTCTTGAAGAGTTCTTTGATTTCCTCATCCGATTCTATCGAGTAAATAACCTCGCCTTTTTTGAGTTCGAGCAATTCGTCCATGAATGCGCGTATTTGTTCAGATGCAGAAGTGGTCTCCAATGTCTTTTCGCGCAGTTGGCTAGCGAGTGAATAGACAAAGCCTTTCCTAGAGACAAGCTGCTTCCGAGAGAGGGAAGATAGAGCGCTATAGATGCTTGTGCGAGCAAGACGCACCTTTTCTGAAATTGTGCTGACCGAAAGGCCATCGGCGTGCATACCAAGCGTTTTCACAACAAGATCTTCGGTCGGGGTTAATACGAAATAATCTTTCATTGCACGGATTGTACACGAAATGTACAATCCGTGCAATTCATGGATTAAGGGGGTTAATGTTCACCCGGGTAGCTTATTGTTCATCAGAAAAGGAGAAATATCATGGCACTTGGAATATCAGGTAGTAATGGCGGCATATCAGCTCACAGGAGAGCTTTCGGCGAGGATGATCTCGCTTTACTCACGACTGCACCTGGGGCATCGGTTAAGCGTCTTGGATTTCCGATGGAGGTCTCATACTTCATAAATAATAGTTGCAATCTGCAATGCAAGCATTGTTACATCGGACTTGAGAGTGACAGCAACTGTTTGTCGGCTGATGAGTGGCAGAAGGTGTTCATAGACTGCATCGCACTGGGGGCGCTTACCTTTGGCAACGTCGGAAAGGAACCGACCCTTGCTTGGAAAAAGACGCTCAAAATACTCCGGTTCTTTAAGGAGCAGAGAGCGTTGGTGCCGCGACTGCGGTATGGCATCGTGACGAACGGCGTTACGCTTTCCGGCAAGAAGATCGATGAACTCGCCGAGGCTAATCCGACGTATATCGACATGTCGTTCGACGGCACAGAAACCGTGCATGATTCTATACGCGGGAATGGTATGTACCGCAGGACGTTCGAGAATCTCTCGAAGTTTCCCGAAGAACTCAAACAGCGGGTATTCGTGTCGTTCACTGCGAACTATCAGAATCTGCGCGTCTTCGCAGACATGCTGGATGACTTGTATGGAATCGGAATTCGCAACTTTCTCATCTCGCCGTATGTGTCGACGGAAGTTGGGACGAACGACGGATGGAAAGAGCTGTTGGTGGGTGATGGTCTTCTTGCGGCGTTTGCTCATGTGCTACGTCGGACCGACAACATCGTGCAGTGGGGTCGTTACGAGAACCTCCAGCTCTACATCAAGAGCGATTACATGACCTCGCGCGGCTTGATGGATGAGTTGGTGAAGAGGGGCAGTATAAGAAAGGACCAGCTCATGATTGACGATTATGGAGTGCTCTTCAATCAGTACCAGTTCGGATCAAACTCACTGTTCTTCAACTACATCCCATTCGATGATACGTTCATTCGTTCTGTGCGAATAGGTCACGACGGTTTTGTTAGCAGTTGTCATGCGATGTTCTTCAACGATGCGAAGTATCACGATCTTGCGATTGGCAATGTGCGCAATATACCGATACGCGAGATCCTCCATAGGTGATTTCGGTGTGATTCTGGGGACGGCTTGCCGTCCCTTTTTGTACTTGCTCGAAAAGGGTGGGGCGCGCATAATAACCAGCATATGAAGCGAGTTATCATCGTACACGGCTGGGATGGGACCCCGGAAGAAGGATGGTTCCCTTGGTTGAAGAAAGAACTCGAAGCAAGAGGTTTCCAAGCTATCGTTCCAAAACTTCCCGATGCAGAGACCCCCAGCATCGAGAAATGGGTCCCAGCCCTTGCGGCTGCGGTCGGAGCTGTCGATGAGGATACATACTTTGTGGGGCATAGTATGGGGTGTCAGGCCATCGCTCGGTTTCTAGAAGGACTCCCCCAAGAACAGAAAGCGGGAGGCGTTGTGTATGTAGCCGGGTTCTTCGATTCTCTTATGTTGAGTGAAGATGAGGAAGAAGAGGTATGGAACAAGTGGAAGAATGCACCACTAGATCTCTCGCGTGTGCGGACACAGGCTCCTAAGAGTGTCGCGATATTTTCTGATGATGATCCATATGTGCCGCTTAGTAATCAAAATGATTTCAAGAATAAGCTCGGTTCTGAAATCATTATCGAACACGGCAAGAATCATTTCAACGAGAGCAGCGGATACTTCGAGCTTCCTATTGCGCTCGAGTCCGTACTGAAGCTTGCTCAAAACTGATTCATCGTTATACTGACTCCATAACCGCCCCGCGTTCCGGTAGGGGATTTATTTTTAAAACTATGGCACATCCTAAGACTGAACGAACGCTCGTTATCATCAAGCCAGACGGCATCCAGCGCTCGCTTATCGGTGAAATCATTAAGCGCTACGAGCAGGTCGGCTTCAAGCTCCAGGGGATGAAGCTCCTCGTGCCGACCTCTGACCAGGCGACTGCGCACTATATGGTGGGCGGGGAGGAGTGGCTCGAGACGGTAGGTACGAAGGCGGCCGCGGCGTATGAGAAGAAGGGACTGAAGTCTCCTTTTGCGACGCCGCGCGAGAATGGTCTTGCTATCCTCGCGGCGAATGCGAAATATCTTTCGGCCGGTCCTGTAGTGGCGATGGTCTGGCAGGGTGCGCACGTTGTCGAGATAATCCGCAAGATTACCGGCGTCACCGAGCCGCGCGGCTCCGACGTCGGAACTATCCGCGGCGACTATATGCTCGACTCGTATATGATGGCCGACACCGACGGACGGTCTATTCGCAACCTTATTCACGCCTCGGGTACCGCTGAAGAAGCCGAGAAGGAAATCCCGATTTGGTTCGACGACAAGGATATCTTCGATTACCGGCACATCCAGGAAAAGATCCTCTACGAAGATCTGAACGGCATCCTTGG
>CAYHFY010000007.1:0-1507 GCA_964356085.1 uncultured Candidatus Saccharibacteria bacterium | reverse complement strand
GATGAAGAGAAAAGTCCTGCAAGTACGCGGGGCTTTTCCGTTTTCCACAAGGAGATTTGACAGGAGGGTGTATACTGATAAGTGGAGTCGTTCCTTTTTTACGCAACTTGCCGTATTCTCGGGAGTCTCCGATTCGCGCGTTCCGGTTGAGTGCTTCGGCGTTCCGACGAACGAGCGATACGACACCCACCTGGCAAGATAAAGTTGCATTAGGGGATGACTCCGCGAAAAAACCGCTCTTCAAAGAGCGGTTTTTTCGCGGGGGCATGCTACATTTGGCGTATGTCATTACGATTGAGTTTTTACGGCGGGGCGGGGAAGGTGACGGGCTCCAACTTTCTAATTGAAGGAGCGAGAGGGAGGGTTCTCGTCGACTGCGGCATAGAGCAGGGCGCCGACTTAGCGGCCGGAGAGGCTTACGGGCCGTTCCCGTACGACCCTGCGGCTATCGACGCGCTCGTCGTGACGCACGCGCACCTCGATCACGTCGGCAGGATACCGAAGCTCGTGAGGGACGGCTTTCGCGGGAAGATCTACATGACCCCGCCGACGAGGGATCTCGCCGCGCTCATCCTGCTCGATTCCGCACACATCCTCGCCGAAGAGGCGGCTCGGCTCGGTCGCGAGCCGCTCTTTGGCGCCGAGGATGTCGAAGCGGCCTTTGCGCTCGTCGAAACGCTCGAATACCACACTGAAAAAGAGATCGCGCCCGGGCTCTCCGCCTACCTGCGCAATACCGGCCATATCCTCGGTTCTGCGAGCGTGCGGATCAGGGATGAAGAGGGTGTAGCGGTCGCGCTTACCGGCGACATCGGCAATTCGCCCTCGCCGCTCCTGCCCGACTGGGAGCCGGTGCCAGACGCCGACGCGCTCGTGATGGAGAGCGTGTACGGCGACCGGCTCCACCCGAGCCAACAGGCTCGCGTCGAGCTCCTGCGAGACGCTCTCGCGAAAGCTATAAAAAGAGGCGGTACCATTCTCATCCCCGCCTTTTCGATGGAGCGCACCCAGCTGATGCTCTACGAGCTCTCGAACTTTTTTACGGAAGCCTCGCTTCCGCAGATTCCGGTGTTTCTTGATTCGCCGCTCGCGATTCGCGTGACAGCCGTCTATGAGAAGTGGGGGATGGCGTATTTCAAGCCAGAAACCGAAGATGAGATGAGGCGCGAGGGGAGCGTCTTCGAATTCCCGTTTCTTAAACAGACACTCTCGCAGGAAGATTCTCGTGCGATAGAGAAGGTGCCGGGGCCGAAGATAATCATCGCGGGAGCGGGGATGAGCCACGGCGGGCGCATTGCTCGCTGGGAGACGCGCTACCTGCCCGACCCGAACTCGACCCTCTTTATGGTGGGGTATCAGGCACCCGGTACGCCCGGACGGCGTATGACTGACGGTGTGACGAGCGTGCGTCTCGGCGGTATCGAGGTAGATATACGAGCGAAGATCGAACGTCTCGAAGGATGGTCAGGACACGCCGATCGCGACGGGCTCCTCGCGTTTGCCGAAT
>CAYHFY010000006.1:0-10835 GCA_964356085.1 uncultured Candidatus Saccharibacteria bacterium | reverse complement strand
AGCCGTTGCCGTACGGGATGGCGCCCGACTGGATGGCGGCCCAGCCGGTGCCGCCCCTTCCGACGGCAAGCGTCCCTGTCCAAGTCGGCGTGAAGGTGTGAGTATCGACGCCCGAAGTGATAGTTAACCCAACGTTGGTATCGCTTGAGGTAGCGAATGTCTGCGAAGAACCCGTCTGAAAGGAAGAAAATTGCGCGCCGAACGCGGTGATGCCCGAGCCGCCAGTGATGCCGAGCGAGCTCGTCGCGGTCAGCGTGTAGCCGCCGCTCGCATTGCCGAGAAGGAGCTGTCCGTACGAGGGAGCCGAAGAAAGTCCCGTACCGCCGTATAAAACTCCGATAGACGTGGTAGCGGACACGACACCGGCGTTCGCCTGAAGCGGGCCGTCGAGCGCGCCGAGAGAGAGACCGGTGGCAGGAACAGAGAGCGAGCCGGTAATTGTTGTCGTCGCGAGCGTCGTGGTACCAGCGCCCAAATTGGTGAAGCTCCCGTCCGTCGCAGAGACTCTGATACCGTTGTCGAATATGCCTCCGCGGAAGTCGCCGTTGCGCACGATAAGATCGGAAAGATCTTGGATCATATTCACCTGTTGAATGGTCGTGGCGTTCGTTATCGTCTGATTGGCGATCGGTCGGATCGCGCTCGCGACTGTCGACATGACGTCGGCGCGAAGTTGAGCAAGCGATTGATTTAAAAAGTCGGGAGACACGCCTTGTATGACGATGGTGTACGTCGGATAGTTCGTGACCAGCGTTCGGGCAGGACTCGAGACTGGCAGAGCCGGAGTCGATGACGTAGCGATGGCGGATGTCGGCGGCACGATCTTGTTCGTCGCGACAGGAAGCACGATTGTCGGAGACGGCCCGAGAAGAACCGCGAACAGGCGGCTCGTCGAATCAAAAAGGCCGCGAACCGTCTCGTACGTAGTTAATGCGACTTTCTCGCCGAACGAAAATGCGGGCTGTGCGGCGGCAAATGCGGCGGCTATTCCGGACGAGTGAAGCGCAAGTGCTCCTTTTCCGAGCGCGCCGAGATATGCGTCCCCGAGAGCCGTCGGGATGACAGCAATCAGCGTATGCGCGGAACGGGCAATCTGGGATACGCCCTCTGCGCTCGCATATGCGAGACGTCCGGAATCGAGGATGAATGAGGCGTACTGTCCCAGAATCTTGTCGGTAAGCGCGACAAAGCCGGATGCCCCGGCGTACTCAATAGTGAAGACCGCTTCAGCGAGAATAGGCGCGACGCGTGAAGGTATCGCGGTCGTCTGCAGATAAAACGCCGTGGCGAGCGATGGGACGCGAGAGGCGGCTTCGGCGAGCGCGGCGCCCGTTCCACCGATACCCAGTACTGTCGCGCGAGCGACTACAGGCGCAGCGGCGGCGATCCCATAGGCGGCCGATACATCGGCTCGTATGAGCGCGTGAGCCGCTTCGATGACAGACTCGCCGAACGCGATATCCGCACGCACGGTGACACCAGGCGCGTCGGCGAGCATATCGCGCGCGTTCGCGCCAAGCGCGAGCGCGAACGTACCCGAATAATCGATGAGAGCTCGATATGAGACAAGTGATGCGTCAATGGTCGCATACGCGCGCTCACCGACTCTGACATACGCTCCTGCAAATGCGCGGACGATACTCGTCGGCGACGAAATCAGGGCATATGCCGTCTCGCCGAGATGTCGTAGAGAGAGGGAGCGTGCTTGTCCGACATCGGAAACAGCGACAATCTTCTTATTCGCTGACGGTGCGAATGTTCGAATGGAGTCTGCTTGGAATATGCGGGAATCCGTATGGAATGTTATACGCGGGAAGGAGAGTTCGAACGGCATGGTATGAGCAAATGCAGACGACTGAACGACTGCGGCATGCGGAGGATACCTGCGCATATCGGATTTTACGGCGATGATCCGCGCCACGATCCGAGACGGAATATAGCCGAACGTGTCGGCGAATCCAGAAGAGGTTTTCTCGAGAATCGTTTTTGCATCTATTGCAAATCTTGCTATCGCCGATGTTTCCGTATTCTCTGAAGGGAGCTTCGCGTTCGCCATGAACGCTCCGGAAGCGACGACGAGGATCGCTATAGAGAAGGCGAATGCATGGGAGCGCAGGGAATTATTCACGACAGAGATCGGCTCCACTGCGGCAAGCGGCGTTACCAGTCTCCTCGTGGCTCGATAAAGAAGGTCGCGATGTTCGCGATACTCCCTAGCTCGTTCGTTCGCGAGAGAACGAGCGCGAACAGTCTTATGGTCATCCTGTCTCTCTAAGAAGTCCGAAAGAGATTCTTTGTCGATGAACCAGTTACGCCCGATTCTCTTCCCGCTGATTTTCCCCGAACGTACAAGACGCGACAAATAATCTGAAGTGTATCCGGAAATGTCTCCGGCATCTTTTGTAGTTATCAGATTTTCTTTGAGTAAAAGATCCATGACGGATATCCGAATTAACTAAATAATAACTTGTCTTTCCGGCACTTCCTACATCCGCTGTGGGGATAATGATTTATCCGAAATAGCAGTCTGTTTTATTAATTTTCATTCACCCGAAAAATTTGTACGTCTGTCAGCAATCTCTACAAAAGTATATTTCCTTCTTACCAATCCAATCAAAAAGAGATCCGATACTAAACGCTAATTCGCATAAAAACATACTCATTCGTCAGACGTTCCGTATGAATTTACCGAGGTCATTCGGCTATTTCCATTTATTCTTATCACACTATTCATTTTTCACAGATATAAAAATGAAGTCTTTCGGGACTTCATTTTGATTTTCAACCCCATTTGATCGATTTTATATTAAATACTTCTTGACTTCTTAATTGCTTAAATCAGTAAGCTTGTATACACGAGACGAGAAAACCTGTAAATAAGCTAGTTATTATATATTTCTACGCCGGCTAGTAGCATAACTCGGCTATCCGAGGCGATATACCTATCGAAATACCCCGTCCCAAGTATCGCTAGTAGGGTGACAAAAACCGCACACGACATCCCTGCAATCTGCATTATCCACCTCCCTGCTGTCGTTTTTCTAGGATAAGTCCTTTCTGCGTGCCGTTCTTTAGTATCTACGGCAATGTGAGGAGAGACGATTTCTTCGGGAGCGATGTGGTGCTGAAGTTGATATACGGTGTGGATAGGTATCTGGATACCGTCCTGCTCTAGCATCTCTACGCTCGTTTCTTCTTCTTGCGGCGTTTCGGCGATTGTTGGGAGCTCTCTCTCTTCCGTAGCGGCCGGCTCAAACTTGGCAAACCAGGCTTGCCAAGTATCCTGCATACGCTCTGTCTCTTCGTGCTTCATGACTGGCTCGCTCTCTTTGGGGAGAATCTGCGGAAGTATTTCTGTTTCAGATGCCGCGTATCGGGGAGCCTCCCATGAGGAGGTGATCGAGGCGGCGGCAGTCGACGCAGGCTCCTTTGGAGAATCGTTTTTCGAGTCTCCGAATCGATGATCGTGAATGGCCGACTCGAGCACATACCAACTGCGCCCGACGAGACGCGCTGGCACCCGCCCTTCTCTGCAGAGTTGGCCGATATAGTCCTTGGCATAGCCGGTTTCTTTCGCGGCTTGTTTTGACGATATATATCTCTTTTCCCCTATGAGTATCTCGTCCATCCTCACAGTATAGCCGTATCTCGGCTTGCAAGAAAGAGATGTGCACAACCTGCCTAACCGAGCTTCTCTGTGATGATTTTTCGCAGTTCAAGAGGATCTCCGGCCCCCCCGCTCTCTTTCATCGCCTTCCCTACAAGATACTGAAGCGCCGCCTGCTTGCCGCTCCTGTATTCACTGACCGCTTTTTCTTCCTGTGCGATAACCGTCTCGATAAGCGTGAGAAGTGTCGCGGTGTCGCGAACCTGCATCAAGCCGCGCCCTTTCGCGATAGACTCCGGGTCTCCGCCTTCCTCGATCATGATGCGCAGTGTGTCTTTTGCGCCGCGCGACGAGAGAACGTGCGAGCTGACAAGACGGATAAGCTTCGCGAACGCCTGCGGATCGAGCGACGAGAGATCTTCGCCCTCCCGTTTCGCGTATATGCCGGCGAGATCGGAAACGATATAGTTCGCGGCGAGCGCGGCATATCCCGTATCGTCTGCGAGCGCTCCGGCGACCGCATCGAAGAACGCCGATCGCTCCGGTGAAGCAGAGAGATACGCCGTATCGCTTTCTTTGAGGCCATACGCGCTCGCATATCGCGCTCGGCGCTCCCGTGGCAATTCCGGAAGCGACGCACGGATGGATTCTTCAGAAAATTCTAGGATCTCGGATCTGAAAAACTTCGGCAAATCCGGCTCGGGGAAATAACGGTAATCGGCACTTCCCTCTTTAAAACGCTGATGGAACGTCTCCTGTTTCGCCTCGTTCCATCCGCGCGTCTCTTGTTGGACGGTTCCTCCCGACTCGATAAGCTTCGTCTGTCGCTCTGTCTCGTATGCGATCGCGCGCTCCACCGAGCGAAATGAGTTCAAGTTCTTTATCTCCACCTTTGTTCCTAGCTTGCCGCCTGTCGCGCCTTCTTTGCTGACCGAGATGTTCGCCTCGATGCGCATCTCCCCCTTCTCGAGATTCGCTTCGCTCGCGCCAAGCGTGCGCAGGAGCAATTGCAGTTCGCGCGCGAAGCGTCCCGCGGTCTCCGCGTCCTGTATAACCGGTTCGGTGACCAGCTCCATAAGCGGGATGCCTGCGCGATTGAAATCGATAAGACTCTTCCCTTCCGTTTCGTCCTCGGCTCGTCCGACATGGATAGACCGCGCCGTATCCTCTTCAAGGTGCACCCGAGTAACCGCAACACCAGAAAGCTCCCCGCCGGAAACGAGAGGATATTCGTACTGGCTGATCTGATATCCCTTCGGGATATCTGGATAAAAATAACTCTTGCGGTCGAACTCGCTGAAGTCGGCGAGCGCGCCGCCTATTGAAGCGCCGACGCGGAGAATGTGTCGCACCGCTTCTTTATTGATGACCGGCAGAGTGCCCGGATGGGCCATACAGACAGGACATATGTTTATATTCGGGCGCGTCTCATCAGGATCGTTCGCAGAGTCGCAGAACATCTTGGTTCTCGTTTTTAACTCGGCGTGAATCTCCAAACCAATGGTGGGACGGTAATGCATGGTGCCTTATAGCTACTAGCTTATAGCAGATATCGCGGCAGGGGAAGCTGCATCTTAAAGATGCTTAGGCGTCCTCGGACAGGATGGCGGAGAGTCTGTCGGATAAAGCCTTGAGCGAGCCGGGATCCTTGACCGAGACTGGCAGGACTTCCCTCCCCGTCTCCCGAGACAGGAGCTGAGCTTTCATTTCGCACTCCTGCGGTGGAACAAGGTCTGTTTTCGAAAGGATGATTACCTCGCGCTTTGCGGCCAAGCCGTGTCCGAATGACTCTGTCTCCGTATGCACTTCCCTATACGCCGCAAGCGGGTCATCTTGGCTTGCCGAGACGAGATGTAGCAGGATTCCTGTCCTCTCGACGTGCTTGAGGAACTTTGTCCCCAAGCCTCGGCCGGACGAGGCGCCCTCGATAAGACCGGGAACGTCCGCGAGAATATAACCGTAGAATTCACCGAGATGCGGTTCAAGCGTCGTGAACGGATAGTCGCCGACCTTTGACTTCGCGCGCGTAAGAGCATTAAGAAGAGAGGACTTCCCCGCATTCGGCAAGCCGATAAGCCCCGCATCGGCGATAATCTTAAGGGTCAACTCGATATCCCCACCCTTCCCTTTTTTCCCGAGGGTTTGCTGGAAAGGGTTCTGATTCGTCGAGCTCTTAAAGCGAGCATTGCCGAGTCCTCCCCTGCCTCCCCGAAACAGAAAAATCTTCTCTCCCTCCTTCGTGATCTCGTATTCCTCGCCGGTCTCTACGATGCGGGCGAACGTGCCGACCGGCACCTCGAGAATCGCAGGCTCGCCGTCGGCCCCGCGCTTTAATTCGCCCTTTCCCGCTTCGCCGTTTTCCGCATGGAATTTCTTCTCGTAGCGATAGCGCGCGAGCGCGGCGAGGTCGCGCACGCCCTCGAGGATAACGTCGCCGCCCCTGCCGCCGTCGCCACCGGAGGGTCCGCCGCGCGCGGTCTCCTTGGTGCGCAACCAGCGGATGACGCCGTCGCCGCCCTTCCCCGACTCCGCATAGATAGTGATGTGATCGACGAATGCCATAACTTCACCCTACCATATTCACACATCACAAGCACTAAAATACTTCCATATATGGTAGTATTTTAGCGTGAAGAAAAAGGTAGATGAGCTAAGTGAGAAAGAACGCATTGCGACGCTTGATGCCCTGTATACCGCGGCCGGGGCCGTACGCGGACGCGCCGCGATGAAGCTTTTCTTGCGCGACCTGCTGACAGAAAGCGAGCGGATTATGCTCGGCAGGCGTATCATAATCGCCCGGCTTCTTCTGCAGGATGAGACTCGCGACTCGATCCGCGAGCGTACCGGGGCTGGGTACGCCACCATCGAACGCATACACCGATGGCTCCAAGACCAGATGCCCGGATACGAGAATGCTATTGCGGCGATGGAGGAAGAGTTCGGCAAGCGCGATTTCAAAAGGAAATACGCAAAGAGTATGCTCTTCCGCTTCAAGCGGCGATACCCGCTCCACTTCCTCCTCTTCCCAGAGCCGCACGTTAAGTAACCGCCGAACTGGCAACAAAAAATACTTCCATATATGGAAGTGTTTTTCTAATGGTTTGTCATAATAGCTAGGATACGATCTTCCAGCCCTCGGAGAGGAACGGCTCGGCTTTTTTGAATTTGAGCGTTCTGGTTTCATCGCCCTTTCGGATAGTAACGAAGTCATTGCGTCCGTATCCGGATGCTTTTTTGACAGGCATCGGGGCCGAGCTCTCTTCCTGTCCTGCCGCGACGAGCGCCGCGCGCGTCTTTTCCTCCTCCGCGCGGACGCGCGCATCGTCGGCGCTCTGCAGGCGAGGCAGGGTCTCGGCAACCGCGGCTCGTATGCTCCCTTCGAGCTGACGAAAGCGCGCGAGCCCTTCGCGCCGATATTCGATAAGCGGATCGCGCTGGCCGTAGGCGCGGAGCGATACCGAACGGCGCAGATAATCCATCGTCTCAAGGTGCTCAAGCCAGAAGGTGTCGATAATCTGCAGAAGAAGGCGGCGCAGATGCGGCACGAAGACGGTACCGAGTTCGGCCTTCTTGGCTTCGAGAGCGGCGAGGGCATCAGCGCCCTCTCCGATAAGCTCGCGTATAAGCGCCTCCATCTCCTCGTCGGTCCCAAGGAGCGCGGCGCGGCGGCGTGCGTAGATAGCGAGCCGCTGGGTGTTCATCACATCGTCGTACGCGAGCACCTGCTTTCTCGAGTCGAAGTTGAACCCTTCGATGCGGCCCTGCGCGGTTTCGAGAGATTTCGTTATCATCCCGCTCTCTATCGGTTCATCCTCGGGGATGCCGAAGCGTCCCATCACCTTCTTGAGCGTATCGGAAGCGAAGACACGCATCAACTTATCCTCCAAAGAAACATAGAACCTCGTCTCGCCGGGATCGCCCTGGCGGCCCGCGCGGCCGCGGAGCTGGTTGTCGATGCGGCGCGCGTCGTGCCGCTCGGTGCCGACGACTATCAGCCCGCCCTTCGCGACGACGGCCGCGCGCTCCTCCTCGGTCGCGAGCGCGCCGCCGAGCTTGATGTCGACGCCGCGACCCGCGAGGTTGGTCGCGACCGTCACGCGACCCTCCTTTCCGGCGTTCGCGATAATCTCTCCTTCGCGCTCGTGATTCTTCGCGTTCAACACCTCGTGCGGCACTCCCGCGGCGTTCAAGTATGAACTGATAGTCTCGTTATCCTCGATCGAAACGGTGCCGACCAAGACCGGCTGACCCTTCTCGTTCCGCTCCTTTACCGCGCGCGCAACGGCGCGATACTTCCCCGCGGCCGTCTGGAAGATGAGATCGTCGTAGTCCTTGCGCGCCGAGGGCTTGTTGGTCGGCACCACGACGACTTCAAGCCCGTATACCGTATAAAACTCTTCTTCGGAAGAAAGTGCGGTGCCTGTCATGCCGGCGAGACGCTTGTACATTCGGAAGAGGTTTTGGAACGTAACGCTGGCATAGGTGCGTGTCTCTTCCTGCACCCTTACTCCCTCCTTCGCTTCGATGGCCTGATGCAAGCCCTCCGACCACCGACGGCCGGGCTGAAGCCGTCCGGTGAACTCGTCAACGATAATAATCTCGTTATCTCGCACTACATACTCCTTATCGGCATGAAAGAGCGCTTTCGCGCGCACCGCCGTCTCGAGGTGATGGGCGTATTTCATTCCGCCTTCGGTATAGAGGTTCTCGAGACCGAGCGCTTGTTCGGCCTTCCGCATGCCTTCTTCGGTGATCTGAACAGCCTTCTGCTTCTCGTCGATCGTATAATCAGAGCCTTCTTCGAAGGAGCGGACGATGCCTGCGAAACGCTCGTACAGAGACTGCGTGTCGCCCGCGGGTCCCGAGATGATAAGCGGCGTGCGCGCCTCGTCGATAAGGATCGAGTCGACTTCGTCGATGATTGCGTAGTGATGGCCGCGCTCCACGATCTGCGAGGCATCGTAGGCAGTGTTGTCGCGCAGGTAGTCGAAGCCGAGCTCGTTGTTGGTAACGTACGTGATGTCAGCGGCATACGCCTCGCGCTTCTCCACGGGCCGCAGATAATCGTAGAAGACTCTAAATGCTCCGGCGGCGTCCCGTTCTGCATCCTCCTTTTTCTCGACGTGAGAGGGATCGTAGCGATATGCGCCCGCGGAAGTGACAACGCCGACCGAAAGGCCGAGATAGTGGTATACCTGCCCCATCCACGCCGCATCGCGGCGAGCGAGATAGTCGTTGACCGTAACGACCTGCACGCCCTTGCCGGAGAGCGCATGGAAGGTCGCCGGAAGCGTGGCGACGAGCGTCTTGCCTTCGCCGGTGCGCATCTCGGCTATCTTGCCGCGGAGAAGCGCGAGCCCGCCGATCATCTGCACGTCGAAATGAGGCTGGCGAAGCGTCCGGCGCGCCGCTTCGCGCGCGAGCGCGAACACCTGCGGCACGTCCGCGTCGAGAGCCGCTCCTGACTCGGCGGCGCGAGAGCGTATCTCGGTCATTCGGGCCTGTATCGCCTCATCGGAAGTCTTCCGGAGCTCGTCTTCGAGCTTATTGATAGCCGTCACGACCGGCGCCGCGGCCTTCAGAAAGGCCGCGGACTGGTTCTTTGAAAATAGGTTGGCAAACCCGAGCATTGACAGGCAGTATAACAGAAGTCGGAGTACCGAGCACGAAAAGAAAAATCCCTCCGTTTACGGAGGGATTTTTCTTTTACGAAACTATTTGCGCTTCTTAGCAGCCTTGCGCTTCGTTGTCTTGCGCTTCGCTGTCTTCTTCGCGGCCTTACGCTTTTTTGCCATGGTGGTTGCGAATTATACGTGCTGGCTGATATGTCGACCCGTTTGTGCACGAATAATTTTGTGCGCAAACGTTTCTATGCATCATTATCACTCGGAAAAAACTTTTTGTGCGAGAAAAAAAATAGAAGTGTGGATAACTCGAGAGAAAAAATTTCCGAAGAAATTTTTTCTCTCGAGTTATGCGCATCACTCAACGCTTCCGATATATTCGACCTCGCGCTCGAGACGGACGTCAAACAGCCGTTCGACTGCATTCTGCATATCGCGCGCGAGCGCCGCGATATCCGCCGCGCGCGCACCGCCTGCGTTGATAATCGACAGCGTGTGCCTCGGCGATACTCCGGCGCCCGCGCGCACATACCCTTTCTTGAACTCCGTATACTCGAGCAAAAAACCGGGAGCCACTTTATACGTTCCATCCGGCTGTTTCCAAGCCCAAGGGCGTAGTTTCTCTTCCTTTTCTCCATCGATCGAGCGCGCCTGCGCCGCTATCCGCTCATACTGCGCCGGCGAAACGAATGGCATATGGAAAAACGATCCGGCACTTTTATAGGAAAGGCGGCCCTCCATCATAAGCGAACCCTTCTCTTCGCGCATCGCAAGCACCGAGTCTCGAACGTCCCACTGCGTCGGAGGACGGCCGAGATCCTCTGCGAGCGTCGCCATATCGAAACGATTGTCCCGATAGGAAGGCTGGGTCGCGGAATCGGATGAAAGGGAGAAGGTGGCGCGCACAATGACATACCGCCCCGCCGCGCGACCGAACATGCTGTCATGATAGGAAAAGTCGCAGTGTTCTTTTTTAAAAACTTTCAGGCCGGAAGTTTTGTCTTGGGTATCCACCGCCTCCGCGTATGCGAACGTGTCACTGCATTGCGCTCCGTACGCGCCCAGATTAGCGACGACGGCGCCGCCGACCGTACCCGGCACTCCGGAAAGGCACTCGAGGCCGGCGAGGCCGCGTTCGATTGTCCACACGACGAAGTCGTCCCAGACGACGCCTGAACCGACCGTAACCAGCATCCGGCCCTCGCGGTCTTCCGCAGAGATGCCCGGTATACGCATAGCGAGCACGAGTCCGTCGAAGCCGCCGTCGGCAACGACGATGTTCGATCCGCCGCCGAGGACAAATAACGGGAGCGCGCGGGAACGGACGAACTCGAGCGCTTCACCCACGTCTTCGACCGTTCGAGCCTCCGCAAAGAATCGTGCCTCTCCTCCGACGCCGAAAGTCGTAAGAGGCGCGAGCGGGACATGCTCCTGCAGTCTCATTTCCCTTCTATCTGCGCGATTATCGACGCGCCCGTGGATTCAGAAGACGGATACAGCTCGACGGTCTTCCTGATCGTCGCGATGGCCTTTGCGCGATCGCCCGATTCGTAATATGCCGCGGCGAGAGAAAACCAAGCCTCGACCGGAGCGCCGGCCTTCTC
>CAYHFY010000005.1:0-10963 GCA_964356085.1 uncultured Candidatus Saccharibacteria bacterium | reverse complement strand
AACTCTTTCCCTACACGACGCTCTTCCGATCTCCGTATATAAAACTTATCATTTTCGCGCCGAAATGCTAGGATGGCGAGCACGGAGAGGTGGCAGAGTGGTCGAATGCACTGGTTTCGAAAACCAGCAGGGGCGAAAGCTCCTCGTGGGTTCAAATCCCACCCTCTCCGCATTGATAATTTTTAATTTCAAGTTCTGATTTATCCGCTAGGAGGTGAAGTACCTGACGTATGAAGGCGACAGGAATAGACAATAGGAACGGCTTGTTCTACTTTCTGACGAAAAAACTTAGATCCTCGAGGTCTGCCTTGCACGCTTCGCGGCGTTTAAACAGTGCCTCGCGCTGTTCCTTCAGCGTATTAAGCTTCGATTTCAGCATCGAGGCGTCAACCTTCTCGTCGTTCGCCAGCTGAAAGCCAGCGAGAGCCGTCGCGATTTCTGCGATCTGCTCGTCGATTTTCTTGAGATCGGCATCTATCTTCTTCACCGTTTCCAGTGTCGCGTTCCTAGCGGCCTCCCTCTTATCCTCATAGGAGACAGTATTCCGATTCATCCCTTCGGGAGATCCCATATCGGTACAGTATACACCATCCGTCCGCAAGGGTTGGAAGCGGATGTGTCTGTGGTATAGTCTCCGGTATACGCGCGGTTAGCTCAATTGGTAGAGCGCCACATTGACGTTGTGGATGTTATAGGTTCAAGTCCTATACCGCGCACCATGCGACCAAAGCGCCACGCCGCCCCGAAGGGCAAAGTTTATATCTACGGCAAGCACGCGCTCTTGGAGGCGCTCCGGCATGCGCCGAAAGTCGTCCGTAAGGTATTTCTCGCGGCGGATATGCGCGATGCGGAGCTTCGCGCACTCCTGGAGAAAAATAAAATCGCTGTTGCCGCGCTCGCAAAGGGCACGGGCAAAGAGCTCGCGGGGCGGGACGCGGTACATCAGGGCGTTATCGCCGTGATGGATCCCGCTTCCCTGCTCGTCTCGTTTGAAGATTTTGCGGCGACGCTCGATACGAAGAAGAATCCGGCGGTGGCAGTACTGGGAGAAGTGCAGGACCCGCACAACGTCGGCGCGATTATCCGCTCGGCCGCCGCCTTCGGCCTCGCGGGCGTCCTTATCCCAGAGCACAACCAGGCCGGCGTTACCGGCGCAGTCGTGAAGGCCTCCGCCGGGATGGCCTTCCGTATCCCGCTCGTCTCTATCGGCAACGTGAACAACACGCTCAAGGCGCTTAAGGAAAAAGGATTCTGGATCTACGGTCTCGCGGCAGACGGGACGGCGACGCTCGGCACGGACTCGTTCGACGCTCCCGCCGCGTTCGTTATCGGCAACGAAGGCGCCGGTATCCGCGAGAAGACGCTCGCGACCTGCGATATCACGCTCGCCATCCCTATCCACGCGCGGACAGAATCTCTGAACGCCGCTGTCTCTGCCGCTGTCGTCTTCTACGAGTGGTCGCGGAAGCATCCGGAAGCTCTGTCCTCTTCCTTATGAAGTACGACCGACATCTTACTGCGACGTCCTGCGGCGATTATGAACTTCTGGATTCCGGAGAGGGCGAAAAGCTTGAACGCTTCGGCGCTGTAATCGTCGCGCGGCCCGAGACGCAGGCACTCTGGAAAAAGCAGCGGCCCGAATTGTGGGAAACGGCCGACGCGATATTCTCTTTCACCACCGCGAAGGGTTCGTGGAAGATCAGCAAGCCGGTCCCCGACTCGTGGCCGGTCGTGCGTACCGGTCTCCCTCTCATCGCGCGTCTCACGAGTTTTAAGCACACGGGCATCTTCCCCGAGCAGTCGCCAAACTGGCAGTGGCTGCGCGACCAAGTTAGGACATCGGATGTCCTAACTTCAGATGCTGGACGTACCACGTCCAACATGCCGAAAGTGCTGAATCTCTTCGGCTATACGGGCGCGGCGACTATGGCTGCCGCCCGCTCCGGCGCGCATGTAACGCACGTCGATGCCTCCAAACAGTCGCTCGACTGGGCGCACGAAAACGCGCGGCTCTCAAATATCCCTGAAGATAATATCCGCTGGATGTTCGACGACGCGCTCGCCTTCGCCAAGCGCGAAGCGCGCCGCGGAGCGAAGTACGACGGCATCATCCTCGATCCGCCCGCCTTCGGCCGCGGCGCCAAGGGCGAGGTGTGGAAAATAGAGGAGGATTTGCCGAAACTGCTCGAAACGCTCAAAGAGATTCTCTCCGATAAGCCCGGTTCATTCTTCCTGATCAATGGCTATGCGGCCGGCTATTCTCCTCGCTCGTTCGCCCAGGCGGTCGAGAGCGCCTTTGGACAGACCAGCGGAGAATCGGGAGAACTTTTCATACAAGAATCCTCTTCAGAACGCGTCATCCCCGCCGGCATCTATGCGCGCTTTGTGCGGTAGACTAGAAACATGCACCACCAACAGACAGTTATCCTCTATCACGCGAAATGCCCCGATGGTTTCGGCGCGGCCTTCGCGGCATGGAAGAAATTCGGAGACTCGGCCGAATACATTCCGGTAAAACACGGCGGCCCTGTACCGGAGAAAATGGACGGGCGAGATATATTCTTCGTCGATTTCTGCTTTCCGAAAGAGACCATGAGCGGCCTCGCAAAAATTGCGAAATCAGTCACGGTGCTTGATCACCATGAAGGAGTACGCGATGTTGCTACCC
Organism: uncultured Candidatus Saccharibacteria bacterium; assembly: GCA_964356085.1. Taxonomy (GTDB): domain Bacteria; phylum Patescibacteriota; class Minisyncoccia; order Phycocordibacterales; family Phycocordibacteraceae; genus C7867-001. The sequence continues at coordinate 8,295 of CAYHFY010000005.1, read as the reverse complement.
TTTTCCCGGGTGTCTTTGATCCGAAACGTTCCGGCTCGACCATCGCCTGGGAATATTTTCATCCCGATGCACCGATGCCGCGCCTTATGCGCCATCTCGAAGACGGCGATCTCTATCGCTACGAGCTTCCCGAGACGCGCGATATCTTTTCATATCTCATCGTGATGCCCTATGACTTTGCCGTATGGGATACGTTCGCACAAACGCTCGATGATACTGCAAGACGTGAGGAGTTTCTTAAAAAAGCGGCAAATTATACCGAGTACTTCAAGCTTCTTGCCGATCTCTGTGTCGACGGTGCAAAAAAAGTATCGTTTGAGGGATATGAGTGCGCCTTTGCGAATTCGCACCCTTCTATCACGATGAAATCGTATATCGGAAAAGAGCTTTATACGAAATTCCCACCCTTCGCGCTCGTGGTAAGCGCGCATCCAGACGGCTTCGGCGTTTCGATTCGCGGCGACGGAACGGTCGATGTATCAAAGATTGCAGAAAAGTATGGCGGCAGCGGCCATCCAGAATCCAGTGGCTTCTTCATAAAAGCTGGTATGCCTCTCCCGTGGGTAGAGATTAAGGATTAGTCTTTCAGAAACTGTTCCCGATAGAACTTGAGCTCATCGATAGACTGTAGGATGTCATTTTTCGCACGATGTATTTTGTTTGCCTTTCTTTTTTCAGCCTCTAAATAAACAGCGGGTGCCCAGCGACGAGCAAGCTCTTTGAACGTCGAGACATCGATACAACGATAGAAAAGATAGTTTTCCACCGCAGGCATCTGGAGGCGCAGAAAATGCCGATCGGTATGTATTGAGTTACCGCAGAGAGGAGACGATCGCTCGGCAACGTGCTCTTTCAAGAAGGCGAGTACCTGCCGCTCCGCTTCTTGCATAGTGACGGTACTTTCGAGGGATGCACTAAGCACCCCGCTACCTTCGTGCAGAGAACGCACAAAGGGGTCGCGATCAAAGAGAGCCTGATCCGCATGAATGACGACACTAGGACCTTCGGCGACCACGTTTAGGTCATTGTCGGTAAGGATAACGGCAATCTCGATAATCTGGTCTATAAGAACGCTCTTCAATGAAGACATCTCGAGATCCATCCAGACGAGGAGGTCATTTCGCTGCATAAACGCTATACTACACCAACATGAGAATCCTCGCGATTGAGACTTCCTGCGACGAGACGGCGATAGCGATACTTGAATGTACCGGTGATGAGAATGCCGCACGATTTACCGTACTCGGTAACGCTCTCCTTTCGCAGATAGAGATACATCGGGAATACGGCGGGGTCTTCCCCGCGCTCGCGAAGCGCGAGCACGCGAAGAATCTCGTGCCGATACTCGAAGCCGCGCTTGAGGAGGCGGAATTACTGCATGAAGACATGCAGGCGATACCGGAGGAAATGCGCGCCAAGATTGCGGCAATCTTGGCGCGCGAACCCGGTCTCGCCGAAGCGTTTTTCGACTTCGTCTCCGAATGCGAGCCGCCCGCCATCGACGCAATCGCCGTTACCGCCGGCCCCGGCCTCGAGCCGGCGCTCTGGGTCGGCATCAACTTCGCCAAAGCGCTCGCGCTTCTCTGGGAGAAACCGCTCGTCGCGGTGAACCACATGGAGGGCCACATTCTGGTGGCACTCGCAAAAGAGACAAGGTCAGACCTTAGCCCAGATTCTCAAGGTCTGACCTTAGAAATCAGAGACGTCGCGATGCCGGTGCTTGCCTTGCTCATTTCGGGCGGACATACCGAGCTCGTGCTGATGAAGGAGTGGCTCCAGTACGAGCTTATCGGGCAGACGCGCGACGACGCCGTGGGCGAAGCCTTCGACAAAGCCGCGCGGATGCTCGGTCTCCCGTACCCGGGCGGCCCCGAGATCTCGCGTCTCGCTGAACAGATGAGGGATGTTAAACCTCCCTCAACAGATGAGGGAAGTTTAACTTCCCTCACGACATTCCAACTGCCACGGCCGATGATAAACGACGCGACATGCGACTTCTCGTTCGCAGGCCTCAAGACCGCGGTACTCTATCTCTTGAAGAATAAGCCGGACATAACCGCAGAGGAGAAGAAGCACCTCGCCCGCGAGTTCGAAGATGCCGTCGCTGAGGTATTATGGAAGAAGACCGCCCGCGCCCTTGAAGACTCGGGCGCGCAGACACTCGTCATCGGCGGCGGCGTCTCTGCCAATACGCACATCCGCCGCACTTTTAAAGAAGATATGACTTCTGCATTTCCAACTGTCAGTCTCCGGATTCCCGCCTCCAGCCTAACGACCGACAACGCCATCATGATCGCCCTCGCCGGCTACTATCGCGCCCTGCGCGAAGAATATGCGAACGATATCGCCGCAAACGGTAACGCATCTCTCGCCCCAGTAAGATAAGAACAGATGCTATCTCACGGGGCAGGCAAAACAGGCTTTAATTTGCTATATTTCTAGGCAATGCCCGAGAAATTCTTAAAGCCCTACGACCCCGCTGCGACTGAGTCGCGCCTGTACGAAGAGTGGGAAAAGAGCGGGCTTTTCAATCCTGATGAATGCATCGCACAAGGCGTCATTCCCGCAGATGCGCCGGCGTATTCTATCGTTCTCCCGCCACCCAACGTTACGGGCCGGCTCCACATGGGCCACGCGCTGATGCTCGCTCTTGAAGATGTCTTCGTGCGCTATAAGCGGATGCGCGGATTCAAGACGCTCTGGGTGCCCGGCACCGATCACGCGGCCATCGCCACACAGTCGGTCGTCGAGAAACAGATCAAGAAGGAAGAGAACAAAAGCCGCCATGACCTCGGCCGCGAGGAGCTCCTGAAGCGCATCGAGGCGTTCGCCGCCGAGAGCCACGACACTATCGTCAGCCAGCTAAAGACGATGGGCGCTTCGCTCGACTGGTCGCGCGAAGCCTTCACGCTCGACGAAACGCGCAGTCGCGCCGTACGCACCGTCTTTAAACAGATGTACGACGCAGGCCTCATCTATCGCGGTCTGCGCATCGTCAACTGGGACCCGAAGGGTCAGACCACTATCTCTGACGACGAGATCGTCTATGAGGAACGACCGGCGAAGCTTTACACTTTTCGTTACTCGAAAGACTTCCCTATCTCCGTCGCGACTACCCGTCCGGAGACTAAAGTAGGCGACGTTGGCGTCGCGGTGCACCCTGACGACGCGCGCTATAAGAAATACGTCGGCAAAGAATATGACGCCGTCTTCTGCGATGTGCCGATACACATCAAGGTGGTGGCCGATAAGGAGGTTGACCCTGCATTCGGCACGGGTGCGGTCGGCCTCACGCCCGCTCACAGTCACATCGACTGGGAGATGGCCGACCGGCATCTGCTCTCGCACGAAGTAATCGTTATAAATGAGTTCGCTAAAATGACAGTGCCCGGGCGTCTGGAAGGAAAGAAGATAACCGAGGCGCGCGAGATAGTCGTCGAGTGGCTTAAGAACGAAGGCCTTTTTGAAAAAGAAGAAGATATAAAGCAGAACATTGCGATGGCAGAGCGCACCGGCGGCATCATCGAGCCTTTGCCGAAGCTTCAGTGGTGGATTGATGTGGACAAAGAAATATCCGGTCGCGGCAAGACGCTAAAACAGCTGATGCAAGAGGTTGTGCGCACCGGCGGCATAAAAATCATCCCCGAGCATTTCGAGAAGACCTATCTCTACTGGATAGAAAATCTGCGCGACTGGTGCATCAGCCGGCAAATCTGGTACGGCCACCGCATTCCTGTCTGGTATCGAGGCGAGGAGATTACTATCGGCATTGAACCGAAAGAAGCGGGTTGGACGCAGGACGAAGATACGCTCGATACCTGGTTCTCGTCCGGTCTCTGGACCTTCTCTACGCTCGGCTGGCCCGAAGACACGAAAGACATGCGGACGTATCATCCGACTGACCTCATCGAAACCGGGTACGACATCCTCTTCTTCTGGATTGCCCGCATGATACTCATGACCGAATTTACGCTCGGGACGATCCCGTTCAAGACCGTCTACCTGCACGGCCTCGTGCGCGACGCGCAGGGACGCAAGATGTCTAAATCGCTCGGGAACAATATGGACCCGCTCGATGTCGCGGCGAAGTTCGGTGCGGACGCCGCCCGCATGGCGCTCATTGTCGGCAATACGCCGGGCACCGATATGCGCATGAGCGAAGATAAGATTAAGGGTTACAAACACTTCGCAAACAAGCTCTGGAACATCGCACGGTTCGTATTAGAAAACACAGCAAATGCGCCGGAAATTAATGTTGGACGTGGTACGTCCAACATGGCGGAAGGAGATGAAGCGATACTGGCTGCGTGCGACGCGCTGACGAGAGATGTGACGAAAGATATCGATGAGTTCCGCGTCTATATGGCGGCGGAGAAAATCTATCACTATGCCTGGCACGAGCTCGCGGACTCGATTCTCGAGGAGTCGAAGCCGATATTCGCCGGCGCAGACGAGGCCGCGCGCGCGTCAAGGGCGCGGCTCCTCATCGCGCTTCTCGACCGCACGCTCCGGCTCCTCCACCCCTTCATGCCGTTCGTCACGGAGGAGATCTGGCAATCGATGCCGACAAAAGACGCGAAATACCTCATGGTCGCGAAATGGCCCCAATTCACTGAAGCTACGCGGGACGCGGCAATGGTAGAATAGGAGCGTGACCACGACTACGCTCGGCTACGCGTTTCTCGGCGGGCTCCTGCCCTCTTTTATCTGGCTCTACTTCCTCCTGAAGGAGGACTCCCGTTCACCCGAGCCGCGCAAGCTTATCGCCCTTGCGTTCGTCGCGGGCATGATCGCGGTAGCGCCTGCGCTCCCGCTCGAGCATTACGCGAAAACGCACCTTGTCGGCGCCCTGCCGATCTTAACCGCATGGGCGCTCATCGAGGAGATGCTCAAATACGTCATGGCGGCCGCATTCATCCTCTGGCGCAACGCCGTGGACGAATCACCCGATTACGTTATCTATATGCTGACTGTCGCGCTCGGCTTCGCCGCCGCAGAAAATATGCTCTTTCTCCTCGCGCCGCTTTCAGACGGTAATATCGCGACGAGCATCTTTACCGGCAACCTGCGTTTCCTCGGCTCCACCCTGCTCCACGTCGTCGCTTCCGCGGCGATCGGCTTCGCGCTCGCTTTTTCCAAGGGATACCGTCCGAGCGGACGGGTCGCGGCGGCGGCACTCGGACTTATCCTCGCGGTCGCATTGCACACTGCCTTTAACATGCTTATTATAGATCAAGGCTCCTCCGCCGCACTCACCGCGTTCTTCCTTATCTGGATGATCGTCGTCGTATTCTTTGCCGCGTTCGAGGTGCTGAAATATTTCCAGTATCGCAATTTCCCTAACAACACGCATTAAACAATTATGAATATGAAGCGATCGTTCTTTGAGCGTCTCTCCGGCAGTGCCTCGGCCGATTCATTCGACTCGTTCGACGACGAAGTGCCGGCTGTTTCGGCGCCAGCGCATAATAAAGAGCCCCGCACGCGCAAGGAAGCACCCGACGACGACCTCTCCCCCCAGAGCGAGGGACAGCTCCCCATTGACGTACACCAGACAGCGGGAGATATCGTCATCCGCGCCTTCGTCGCCGGCGTCCGTCCGGACGAACTTAGCATTTCCATAAGCCGCGACCGAGTCGAGATAGAGGGCTCGCGCATGGAACGCGAGCAGGTCTCCGGCTCCGACTACTTCACCCGCGAGCTTTTCTGGGGCTCCTTTTCCCGTGCGGTTATGCTCCCGCAGGAGGTCGACGTCGAAGCATCCTCGGCAAGCGCTAAAGACGGCCTTCTGACCATTATCCTCCCGAAGCTCGACAAGGCACGCCAGACCAAGCTCCGCGTGAAGGCGGGTTAATTATTTGAGCGTTATCGTCTCCAAAGGCGGCGTAGATGCCGCTCGCTTGACGATGAATGGTATGCGCGCGATGAGACGCCCGTCGGAAGTCTCGACATCAACGCGCCACTTACCCTCGGTATAAGCGTAGGCGGTCGAATAGCCGCGATAGCCCCCGTCGCGGCCGCCACGGATCGGATATGCGACAGTCGCGCTGGTCCTCCACGCCTCCTCTGCGGGGTCGTACCATCGCCAGCGGTGGATAATGGTCGTCGAGAGCTTGGTAGGCGCAAAGACTGCGGCGTAGGCGTAAAGCGGCTCGCCCGGCACGACACGGAGAGTCGGCGCAAAGCCGAGATACCGGACTCGCCACGGCTCCCTTTCTGCGCTCGCGAGATATTCTCCGGGTTCTCTCCACACCAAGTGATAGACGCCCGCGGCCTCGGCCGAGAGCGGAAGAGGCGGAAGGATGTTGGTAAAATAAGAGATATTGATGACGGCGAACACGAGCAAGGCACCTGCGCGGATACGCCAGACTTCTGCGAAGAAACGCTCGCGGCCGGAGATCCTCAACAGCATCGTAAAGAGCGAGAACAGCGCGACGGCGAGCGCGCCGCTCGCGAGGAAGGTAAGCGTGCCGATAGTCTTCGTATAGATCGGTACGGCAAATATCGCGTAGGAATAAAGCGCGAAGAAGAAAAGGACGCTCGTGAAGACGAGCCGCTCGTGGTAGTGACGCAGTATCTCGTTCCCGACAAGCACTGCGGCTATAAGGAGGAGGAACGGCCAAGACGCGCTCGTCGCGGCCGAGCGCATATAGAATACGAAGAACCCGCTCCAGAAACCGCCAAGCGCAAACTGGGTCGCTATCGGCAGGAGCGCCCGAGAGCGCGGACGCTCGATACCGCGCGCGGCGCGCGCCTCGATCCGGTGCAGGAGCGGAATGGCGATAAAGCAAATAACCGTATATAACCCGAATATCGCCTGCGTTTCCCACAAATCAACCCGAACGAGGAAAAAGCTGTCCGTGATGAAGCCTGCGACCATCGCGAGCGCCGAGAGATGCCGCTCGTGTGCCTGAATCCAGGGGAAGACCTTCCGCAACATACTTGGTGCTTGGGCCCGGAATTGCGCCGGGGACCTTCCCGTCTTCAGCGGGACGCTCTAACTAACTGAGCTACCCAAGCAATACGCAGAATATACCACACTCACAGCCTTGCTTGCACCCCCTCGATAAGACCCAGCAGATGGTGGAATCTAGCAGTGTCGTATACCGCGACCTGTAGTGTCCCATAGGGCAGACGGTTGTAGGGCCGTCTCCCCTTGCTTGCGATACTCACCATATTCGTTGTCCGCTGGAAACACGATGCGGGTAGTTGTGTGATGCTCATCCAATATGCGCAAGCGGTCTTTTCGTTGATATGCGGATAGAGACGCATCGTGAGATGAATCGCGTCGATAGGGACTAGCAGGACTTCGCGCACAAAACGCAAGAATGCTTTGATCATGGCCGGGTCAGAATTCACGAAACTGATTGAGTGGCTCATCCTCTCTTTCCCATCCCGTATATGCAGACGCTTATATCCTTCTGCCCAATATAAGACTGTGCCGATAATTAGCAGGTCTCGTTTTGTTAACGCGGGAATCTCTCTTTTCGCGGACGTACGTGCCTTGTGTGCGCGCTGTTCTGCCTTATGTGTCTGGAGTTTGTTCAACGCAATGAGCTTTTTAGACCCTTCCGACGTCATCCGTATATCAAGGCGCTCCCGCGCCTTGTTGGATAGGACGACATGTTTGAACCAACTAGAGAGCGTCGACTTCGGCACGCCGAATTCTTTCTTGATTTCGTTATAGCTCTTCCCCGCAATTCGCGCTTTAAGCGCTTTTGCCCGTATGGTATCCATATATACACATTATAGCCTCGCTGGTACGAGTTACCGACCAACTTTTGTGGAAAACTATTTGGCTTGAAATGAATTGATCAGCTTTTGTACTTCTGCGGAAGTCGGGAAGCCGAGGAGGCCGGACGTGAACTCCCCGGGCGTCGCCGAGATCTTAGCGACGATCGGTTGGAGGTACTGCTGATAGAGATAAAGCGGCAGAGCGAGCACGATAGCCCAGACGATAATCCTACCGACAAAGCCGAGCCACTGATCGCGCCGGATAGCGCGCAACATCCGGTGATTATCCTTCGCGAGCGCGCGCGTCTCTTCTATCATCTGCTTCAATTCAGGGTCCATATAGTCGTTTATTGTAGCACCTTGGTGCCCCTCCCAAGAATCGAACTTGGATCAGCTCGTTAGGAGTGAGCCGTTCTATCCATTGAACTAGAGGGGCCGGACGTTAAGCGGCGATGCCGAGAGTAGATACGAGCCTCTCCTTGTCAAAGCCGATAATCATCTCGCCCTGCCCTGAAGGATTTGAAGGGTCGCCGACGAAGATGACCGGCACGCCCATCTGCC
>CAYHFY010000004.1:9827-12280 GCA_964356085.1 uncultured Candidatus Saccharibacteria bacterium | reverse complement strand
ATGAGCGTGAGAAGGAAGATACCGAAGCCGAAGGCGCGCAATATTTTCATAGAGGCGGTTGATTATACTAAGCCGGTTTCGGACGAGCGAAACGGCGAGACAAGGGACGTGTCTCGGGCTGGTGTCAGGCTTCTCGAAGAACTTTTCTATCCGCTATAACGACTCTGGTTGCGCGAGGGTTTCAGTTGTTGCATTTTTTGCGGCAGTCTTTTTAACCAAAGCTTTTAAAGCCTAGATTCTCCGCGATGTTGTCCCGTGCACCTTATTTCACGCTGTAGCGTACATTAAGGTGCATATCTCCAAGTACGGAGAGATGGGGGAGATGGCTGAAAGATTCAGTACGAGAGATATGGAAACACCCCGCTTGGAAGCGAGGTGAAGGGTTATACAGTGCGAGTTTTCATTCCGAGAGGACGAGACAGCCGTCAGGGTACCTGTCTGCGCGGTGAGCATGACCATATATGATTCTCGAATGGTCATGCTTCGGTTCTACATTCACGGCGATACGGATACCCGGACCCGGCAAAATCGTGTTGTCAGAATACGGTTGAAGAACGCCATCTTCGAGCTTGAAATACTCAACTCGTTCCCAGGCGAATCCGTCGCCGTAGGGGAGCCTCCCGTTACAGAGCGCCTTCACTTGTGCGACGGCAAACGTCGTCCCGTTCGTAGTCCCGTTCATATATCTAGCCTCCAGTCGTTATTAAAGAGCTGACACGTAGGCTATCTCGGACAACAAGTGAAGTCAAACACGAACATACAGAACTAAAACCGCACTTGCGTGCGGTTTTAGTTCTGTAACAGATGCTTAGGAAACTTGCTTGGCGATGCGGACGAAGATTTCGGGGTGCATCGTGGCGAATTCGGCGAGGACCTTGCGGTCGAGGGCGAAGCCGTTTTTCTTCAGCTTCGCGATAAACGTGGAGTAGGACTGATGGCCGTTGTCGCGGACGGCGGCGTTGAGTCGGACGATCCAGAGCTGGCGGAAGTCGGTCTTCTTGTCGCGGCGGTGAGCGAAGGCATAGCGGCCGGCGCGCATGAGAGCCTCGTGCGCGTAATTCTTCTTCTTAGAACGCAGGCCGCGATAGCCCTTGGCCCTCTCCAGGACATTCTTACGCTTCTTGTTCGCCATCACGCCTCCCTTGATTCGTGTCATACGTAAATAGTTAGTAATTAGTTAGGAAGTAGTCTGTAGGAAATACTATTTTGCACCCGAACCCGGGAGGAAGCGGGCGCGCACCTTCGCGGTGAGGTTTAGAGTCACCGAGCGGCGCTTGGCGGAGCGCTCGGAGCCGCTCTGCTTCGCGTTGAAATGGTTCTGGCCCTTCGCGCGCGCGATGAGCTTCCCGTTGCGCGTGACCCGTATTCGTTTCGTATAAGATTTATTGGTTTTCATTTTTTGTTGTTGAGCTTTGCGCAGTTCCGAGCTTGCCGAGAGATTCTTTTTCGCGTTTTGCTTGGGCGACAAGGTCGCGTTCGATAACGCCGGCGAAGCCCTTCGGGCTCCGAGCGATAGGCTCGGCGACCTTGTAGGCGTAGGGGATGCGCGAGAGGAACTTCTCAAGGCGCTCCTTCAGGAACTCCTCACTCATGCCCTTATAGCGGCCTTTTAGGAAGAGCTCGGCGCGGACACGATGCCCTTCGGCGAGCCATTCGGCGGCCTTCTTGGCCTTCAGGTCCATATCGTGGTCGCCGGTGCCCACCTTAATCTGGACCTCCTTGGTCTCGGATATCTTGACCTTCGCTTTGGCTACCTTCTCCTTCTTGCTACGCTCATACTCGAATTTACCATAATCTATGATCTTCGCAACGGGCGGGACGGCCGAGGGTGAGATCTCGATAAGGTCGAGTCCGGCCTGCTTCGCGGCCGCCAGAGCATCAGAAAGGGACAGGACTCCCAGGTTCCCCCCGTCAGCACCGATAACGCGCAGTTCTAGCGCGCGTATCTCGTTATTGATGCGGAGTCGGTCGGTAGCCACTGGAAGTGCCTAGAATATAGCATAAAAAGGAGGGAATACGCAAATTCAATGTGCGAGCTGACTCGGATCGGAGAGGATGATTTCGGCGCGGCCTTCGTAGGAGACGATTTTGCCGGTGAGGGTGATGGTAGCGCCGTCGTAGCGGGAGAGGTCGCCGAACCGCTTTACGTCGTCGGCGAAGATGACGCCGGAGAAGGGGCAGGTCTTATAGCTCTTGCAGAAGTCGAGGAAGACCGTGCCAGAGGCGCTAGTGTACGCCTTCACGAGAGTGCCGCGCACAGAGGCGTACTCGCCGACGTGCGCGAGGGCGTCGGTGTAGGCGATCGTCCCGATCGAAACGTTCGCGGCCGCTCCCGCGGCCGCGCTGTTGCCCTTGTACGCTTCGAGCAGTTTCTTCAAGATATTTTCATACGCTTGTCGGAGCGCGGGGTCGGTGCCGATCTCGAGTATCTCGTCGTTAATCGTCGTCGCGGA
>CAYHFY010000004.1:0-9727 GCA_964356085.1 uncultured Candidatus Saccharibacteria bacterium | reverse complement strand
TGAATATCGTCGCCATCTCGGGAAGCTTAAGAAAAGATTCGTTCAATACAGCGCTTCTGCGCGCTCTACAGACGCTCGCGACTGCAGACACGAAGATAGAGATAGCGGATATCGGGAATCTCCCGCTCTACAGCCAAGACGCCGAAGCGTCTTTTCCTGCCGAGGCGAAGGCGTTGAAGGATAAGATTGAGGCGGCAGACGCCATCATCATCGCGACGCCAGAATACAATCGCTCCATCCCCGGCGTGCTGAAGAATGCGATCGACTGGGCGAGCCGTCCGTGGGGCGAGAACTCTTTCGCGGGGAAGCCGGTGCTCACGCTCGGCGTCTCGGTAGGGAAGATCGGCACCGCAGTCGCACAGAGCCATCTGCGGCAGATACTGGCGTATCTCGATACGCGCCTCGTCGGCCAGCCGGAGGTCTATATCGGCCCCGCGCAGGAAGTCTTCGACGCCGAAGGGAGCCTCATCGACGCCGGAACGAGAGACCTGCTCTCAAAGGCGCTCGCCGCACTCGTCGACAGGACTAAATAATCAAGGCTCGTTTTGGAGAGGGACGTCTCCCGCTACTTTCCTCGATCGGTACGCGAGGAGGTTGTGCCGGCCGACGAAGAATAAGCCGATCAGGAAGGCGATGGCGATTCCCCAGCGCGCGTGACTCACCCAGCCGGAGGTAGCATTGCCGAACCAGTATGAGGCGGAGAAGAGTGTCGTCACGAGGACGAGGCCTCCGAGTACCGCCATCGGTATAAAGACGGAGAGAGGACTGCGGAAGAATCCGCTCGCGGCGTAGGTCGTAGTTCGCAGTCCCGGCACGAAGTGGCCCGAGAATATCTTAAGCGCGTAGCGGCTCTCGAGCCACGAGCGGACAGGTGTCGTGAAGTCGTGGTCGAGGTATCGCGCGAGGCGCGGGTGAGAACGGGCGAGCCAGCCGAGAGCGTAGAGCGTCGCGTCCCCGATAAAGATGCCGATATAGAGGAAGAGGAGCGCAACAGGGATCGGGATAATATCATCGGCCGCGAGCACCCCGACGATAATCGTTGTCGCGTCCTCAAAAATGGCGGCCAAGAGAACGATTGCTCCCAAGAGAAGCAGGAAACTGCCCGTTGTGCTGTCGGTAAAGCCGGAGATGAACGTAAACATAGGAGGATGCTCCCAGTGTAGCAGACACCGATCAACTGCATTCCTTCATTTGCGTGCGGGCGGGAGAGCGCGTATCCTTGACCCTATGAAACGGGCAGGTGCCGCGCTCATACTCGTCTTCTCCTTTTTCGGTCTCGCCGATTCGGCGTATCTCGCACAGCACGCGCTAAGCGGCGCGCCGCTCCTCTGCGATATCCAGAATTTTTCCGGCTGTAATATCGTCGCTTCGAGCCAATATTCATACATTTTCGGCATACCACTTGCCGAGCTCGGCGTCTTGTTCTATAGCGTCCTCTTCGTCCTTGCCGCGCTTGAGATCGTCGTCTTCGATCAGCTCCTGCGCCGCGCTCTGCAGATTATCGCCTTTGTCGGCGCCGCCTTCTCGCTCTATTCTGTATCCGTTCAAGCGTTCGTTATAGGGTCGTTCTGCATCTACTGCCTCGCGTCCGCCGTTATCGCTTTTCTTATCTTCATCTTCGCGAGCTTCATCGAGCCGATACGGAAGCGTCCTCGCTCTGCTCTGCCGCATCTGCAGATGCCGCCCTCTCCCTGATATGCGTATGCGCCGCGCCCTTCCCGCCCTTCTCATTCTGCTCCTTATACCGGCGAGCGTGCTTGCCGCTCGCGGCCCCGCCTCGTTCTCGGCCGGCCGCTCGCTTGTCGTCGCGAGCTCCTCACCCGGGAACGCTTATTTCGCGGGCGTCTCGGTCGTGAGCACCGCTCCTGTCGCGGGAGATCTCTCGGTTTTCGGCGGCTCGGTCGTCGCCGCCGCGCCGGTTATGGGCGACGAGCTCCTTCTTGCCGGTTCGATAAGCATGCGCGCGCCTGTCGCCGGCGACCTGCGGGCCGTGGGCGGGAGCATCGACATCGAGGGCCCGGTCGCCGGCGATCTCGCCGCTTTCGGCTTCTCGGTGCACAGCTCCAGCCGGACGCTCGGGAGCTCTTTCGTCATCGCCGCGAATATCGCGCTTTTCGGCGGCGCAGGGGGTCCCGTCACCGCATACGGCAATAACGTCTCTCTCTCGGGTGAATTTTCCGGTGACGTGTCGATCGTCGCGGCCGGCCACATCTCGCTCGCTCCCGACACCGTCATCCGCGGGAAGCTCTCATACCAAGCGCCGGATGTCGCCGCGATTCCCGACTCCGCGACCGTCATCGGCGGCATCGAGTACACAAGCGCTTCGTATCTCCCCGATGCCGGCACCTCGCGCGCCCTCGCGCTCGCGAGTATCGGGTTCTTCCTCTTCGCGCGCGTCCTTGGCGCGCTTATCTTAGCCGGCCTCTTAGCCGGCCTCTTCCCGAAGCTCGCGGAGGCGGTCGTCGATCGGGCATACGTCGGGCGGGCGAGGAGCGTCTTGCTTACGACTCTACTCGGCTTCGCCATTCTCGTCGCGACACCAGTGCTGATAGCTCTGCTTACGCTCACGTTCGTCGGCATCGGTCTCGCGTTTCTGCTCCTTATTATATACGCCCTTCTCGCTCTCTTCGCGCTCCTCTACGCTGGTATCCTCCTTGGCGGTGTCTTCGCGCGGCGCGTTATGAAGCGAGAGGATATCCTCTGGCGCGACGGGATGCTCGGCATGCTTGCGCTCTCGGTTGTCGCGCTTGTGCCGGTCATCGGCGTTCTCGCGGCGTCCCTCCTCACTGTCTTTGCTGCCGGCGCGCTCCTGCAGATCTTCTTTCACTTCGCTTTCCCGCGCGAGGAGCGCGCGCCGTAGCCCGTGTATGAGCCGCGCCGCGCCCCTCGCCCCGTCTGAACTGCGCAGGGCGCGCGCGAAGAAGATAGTCGCGTATTTGAAAGAGGCATATCCGGTTCCGAAGAGCGAGCTCGCGCACCGGACGCCATTTCAGTTTCTCGCCGCCGTCATCCTCTCGGCACAATGCACCGACAAGGCGGTAAACCGGCTCACTGAAACGCTTTTCAAGACCTACGAGACCCCGCACGATTTCGCCGAGGCAAACGTTGCAATGTTTACGAAAGAGATCTCCTCAATCCCTTTTTTTCGGAATAAAGCGAAAGCTATTATCGGCGCGGCGAAGGAGATCCATGCGCGGCACGGCGGAGCCGTGCCGCGCACCGAAGCGGAGCTCGTCGCCCTGCCGGGCATCGGCTATAAGACCGCGCACGTGATTCTCGGAGAACTTTTCGGCGTCTGGGAAGGCATCGCGACCGATACACACGTGAAGCGCTTTGCATTACGATTTGACTTGACCGACAACACCGACCTCACGAAGATTTCCAAAGACTTGGAGGCGCTCATTCCGAAAAAAGATTGGAAATATGTGAACAATGGCCTCGTCCTCTACGGCCGGTACGTCTGTCCCGCGCGCCCGCACGACTGTATCGCGCATCCCTTGACCAAGCTCTGGCCGCCCGCCGCTCTTCGCTGGCCGAAAGCGAAATAATATGATGACACCTGCGAAGTTCCGAGCGCTCGTATGGGCGCATTACAGGAAATACGGGCGGCACGACTTGCCGTGGAGAAAGTCGCATACTCTGTACCGTATTCTTGTTTCGGAAGTGATGCTCCAGCAGACGCAGGTGGAGCGGGTCATCCCGTTTTATAAAAAATTCATCAAGCAATTTCCAACGGCGAAAAGGCTCGCAGATGCGCCGCTCTCTGAAGTCCTGAAGGCGTGGCAAGGACTCGGCTACAATCGGCGCGCGAAGATGCTCCGCGCCGCCGCGAAGCAGTTGGCGAATATCCGAGGCGTTCATGTTTTATCCTATAGGACAAAACGTGAACATACTGGCGTAAGGCTTGTAGAGAAACTTGTAGGAGAACTGGAGAAGCTGTCGGGAGTGGGGCCGTATACGGCGCGCGCGGTGGCGGCGTTTGCCTTCAATCAGGACGTTGTCGTCGTCGAGACGAATATCCGTACAGCCGTCATCCACCACTTCTTTGCCGGAAACGCTTCCATATATGGAAGTGTTTCGGATGCGCAGATCCAGGGCATACTCGAGCGAGCCCTGCCGAAAGGGAAGTCGCGCGAGTGGTATAGCGCGCTGATGGACTATGGCGCGCACCTGAAGCGTTCCGGCGTCTCGCATAACGCGCGGAGCAGGACGTATGCGAAGCAGTCGAGATTTGCCGGTTCGCTCCGTGAGGCGCGCGGCACCATCGTGCGCGAGCTCGCGCGAGGCGCCGCGTCTCCCGCGCGCCTCATACTCCTGCTCGGCGACTCGCGCCGCGCGCAGATGCGCTCCGCACTTCGCGCGCTCTGGACGGAACGGATGATCGAGAAACGAGGCGCAGATTATGCGCTTACGGGAGACAAAGCTAGCGGAAATCTCGTATAAGCAGGGCCGCCGCTCCTCCGGCGACGGCGATTAGGCCGCCGGTAATGGCGAAGAGTGCCTGATAACTCCCGAAGATGAGGATGACGCTCCCGACAATCGGCGCGATAAGGTTGGCGAGCGGCCAGATACCGCGGAAGACGCTGATGGAATTGATGTCCTTCTCCGAGACGCGCCGGAAGAAATGGATCTCCGTCATGCTCTCTATGAGCGCGGCGCCGACGCGCGAGGCGACCAGCGCGCATACGATAACGACGAGCGGCGTCGCGGACGAGAAGAGTCCGATCGCGGCGAGTGAGACGCCCGCGAGGATGAATCCGGCAAACATCATCTCCTTATCGCCGATATAGCGATCGGCAAGAACGCCCGAAGGATATTGGAGAAGCACGTAGGGCAGGAGCATGACGAAGAACATCCACCCGATATCGCTCCAGGGGATGCCGAGTTCGATGTGAAGGTATGCCGGCACGTAAAGCGGCGCCCAGACGAAGAAGAGATAGAGAAGAAGATGTCCGAATGTTACTGCGGCGAGATCGCGGTCTTTCAAGATACAGCGGAGCGTGTCTCCCATGCGCGAGAGCTGGGGCGTCTCCACACGCGGCAGGCGCCGCGCGGCGAAGAGCACGACAAACGGCACGAGCGCGCCGGCGCCGGCGAGGAAGACGCGCCCGTATGCGTCGGAGTCTGCGAGAAGAGCTCCGATAAGAAGAGGAGCGGCAAGCGCGGCGGCGTTCCAGGCGGTGAGGAATATCGCGCGCACGCGGCCGGTGATGCCTTCCTCGGCGACCGTCGCTTCAAGCAGGAGGTCGAGCTCGTAGGCGAGGAAGGGCTGGAGCGCCATCGTGACGGCGACGAAGAACGCTCCGGCGAAGGCACCGGGCGACGCGGCGAGCGCGACGAGCGCAAGCATCTCAAGTAGGGCGAAGACGAGCGCGAGCTGTTGGGCCCCGTAGCGTGAGACGAAGCGCGGGAGAAAGGGGAAGAGCATACAGGCGACGAACGCCCCGCCAGCGATAACGAGGCCCGTATAGGCCGCCGGCATAAAGGACGAGAGATAGGGGAGGAGGATATAGAGCGTAACGGTCGAGAACAAGGAGAAGAAGAAATTGCCGACCGAGATGACCACGCGCGGATTCATATGTCCCTCCGAGCATACCACACGAACAATGCGGCGCGCCTCTGGCGCGCCGCATTGTTCGTGTTCTGCATCCTGCGCCTCACATCCCGATAAGGACTGGTATCACCATCGGCGCTTTGTTGGTGCGCGCGAAGAGGAATCCGGCCATCACGTCGGTGAGATTATTTTTCACATAGTCGAGATCGATTGGGTTCATGTTGTGCGTCGAATCCTCGATGGTCTTCTTAATAAGGATACGACCCTCGTTCAAGAGGCTTTGCGACTCGCGCAGATAGATGAAGCAGCGGCTGATGATGTCGGGCGACTTGCGGAGCTTGCCGGTCTTGAGGTTCACGCTCGCGATGATGACGAACATTCCGTCCTTGGCGAGCGATTGGCGGTCGCGGATGACGACCTCCTGTACGTCGCCGATCGTGAAGCCGTCGACGACTAGCGGCGTGTTCGGCACGCGCTGTTTGTGTACCAGGAGCTTGTCGCCGTCGGTGATGTCGATCACTGTGCCGTTGTCGGCGAGGATGATGTTCTCGCGCGGGAAACCCGACTGCTCGACGGCCTTAGCGTGGCAGGTGGTCATCGAACGATAGCCGTAGCCCGGCATAAAGAAGGTCGGGTGCACCTGCTTGTTGATCCACACCAGCTCGCCCGTGTTGCCGTGGCCGGTCGAGTGGACGTCTGAGGAACGGTAATGGATAAGCGTGACGTTGTGGCGGTAGAGGTTGTCCTTGAGCTTCTGTACCGAGATCTCGTTGCCCGGGATGACGGAGGAAGAAAGCACGATAGTGTCGCGCTCGTTCAACGTGATGTACTTGTGCTGTTTGGTCGAGATGCGCATAAGTCCGCCGAACTCCTCGCCCTGCGCGCCCGTCGAGAGGATGACGAGCTTGTCGGGAGGATATTTGTCGATGTCTTGGTCGGGGACGAACGTATTCCTGTCGATTTTCAGAAGATCGGCCTTCTCGGCAATTTCCAAGTTGGTCTTAATCGAACGACCGACGAGCACGATTTTCTTCCCATATTTCTCGGCGGCTTCCATAATATGGATCATACGTTCGAACTGCGAGGCGAACGTGCCGATGATGAGCCTGCCGGAGACCGTCCTGATGATGTCCTCAAGCGTCCGGATGACGCGCTCTTCAGGGATAGAGAAGCCGTCCTTCTCGGCGTTGGTCGAGTCGGCCACCAGGAAGATGTTCTTATCTTTGCCGAGCTCTCCCCACGTCTTCTGCTCGCGCTCAGTCGGAATTCCTTCGACATGGTCGAGCTTCAAGTCGCCCGAGACGACGACGTTGCCCTGCGGGGTCTCGACCGAGACGCCCATCGAGTCGGGGATCGAGTGCGTAACGGGGAAGAACTTGACCCGCGTGCTTCCGATAACTAGCGACTGGCCGACATCAACCTCGACGATCGTAGGCTTCGGGACATCAGGATACTCTTCCTGGCGACGCTGGATCATGATGCTCGTCACGCGGCGCGTGTAGAGCGGCGGATTGCCGAAACGGGGGAGTAAGAAGGGGATGCCGCCGATGTGGTCGAGGTGGCCGTGCGTGATGATGACGCCCTTCACGCGGTCTTGGTTCTTTTCGAGGAAGCGCGTGTTCGGAAGCGTGTAATCGATGCCGGAAAGGCCCTCTTCGTCCTTGAAGTGAAAGCCGGCGTCCATGACGATGATGTCGCCGGTCGCGCCAACCTCAACCGCGATCATGTTGCGGCCGACCTCTTCAACGCCGCCGAGCGGGATGATGCGTACTGTCGTCGGCCCTGCCGGCTCGGGGTAGTAGTCAGCGGTGCGGTTTACCCGCGTCGGGTTCGACGAGGGGCGGCGCAGGATGCGCTGGATGCGTCGCGTCGCGCCGCCCGGGCGCGAGGCTCCGCGCAAAGCGGGGCGGCCTCTCTCTGCCGGCCTGTCTGCGGGGCGCCGCTCGAAGCGCCGTGGCGTCCGCGCCCCGCTCGGGCGCCCTTCACGGCTTGGATATTCCGGATGCGGCGCTGGTGCTGGTGCTGGTGCTGGATTCATGATGGTTGATAGGTTATTCGGGTAAGATTGTTAAATCAGAACTAAAACCCGTACGAAAATGACAAACGGCCCTAGCGGGCGAAAAACGGCCAGACCTTGTCGGTGCGGCGGTACCAAGACGCGGCCGTCGCGAAGCGGTCGGCGGGCGTGATGATCTGCGGGAGGGCGACGCCTCGCAGATCGCTCGGTACCGCGTAGGTGAAGTCCGGCGCGTAGATGAATGCGGCCGGATACTCTGCGGCGATTACATCCTCGATTTTCTGGAGGTCGGCCGCCCGTTCCTCCTGGTCGGACGAGCCTCGCGCGTGTTCGAGGAGCCCGTCGACAGTCTTGTTCGCGTAGAGCGCGATATTGAGACCCGGATCGTTGCGTTCCTGCGAATGCCAGAAGGCGTAGAGGTCTTGGTCGCGGCCGACGACCATGCCGTAGAGAAGCGCCTCATACTTGCGCGGCCGGATGACGTTCTGTGAGAGGTCTCCCGGCTCGTAGAGCTCGATATCGACCCCGATGCCCAGCTTCTCCCAGTCTGCCTTTACCGCGCTCGCGACGTTCTTCAGCTCCGGGACGTTGCTCGTGCGGAGCGTGATACGGTCGAGAGTTTGCTTCGCCTTCGCGTTCTTCCAGACGCGCGCGGCACCGTCATAGGTCCAGCCGGCCGCCTCGAGCACTGCGGCACCTGCGACCGTCGGACTCTCCAGAGAAGGGACGGCCGCCTGCTTCACCGAAGTCCCGGGCGGGACCGGCCCCATAACGGCGGTCGCGTAGCCGCCGAGGACGCCGCTGACGATAGCGCTCCTGTCGAGCGCGAGCGCGAGCGCCTTGCGTACCTCGGCTCGGGCGTATACCTGCTTTTCATTTGGGTTCCAGAATACGCCGAACACGCGGGCGTACGGCGCGGTCAGTACGCCCTTTGCGGATACGCCGTAGGCGCTCTCGACCGCGCCGTTCCGTACCGCCGCCGCGAGATCTTCGACGCGCGAGTAGAAGTCGAATCGGATGCCGTCGAGATACGGCCGCCCGAGCGCGTACCCCTGGTTCGCGGCGAGCGACACGCTCCGTATGAGTCCGGACGCGTCGCGCGAGACATCGACGACCTTGAAGGGGCCGGCCCCTATCGGGTTCGTCTCCAGGTTCGAGAAAGGGAACTCCTCGTTGGAGACGTTCTGCCAGAGCCTTGAAGGGAGGATGCCGAGCGTAGTGAGCCCGAGGAAGGGCGCATAGGGCTTTGCGAGAGTGAAGCGCACCGTGCGCCGGTCGACGGCGAGCGCGCTGACGCCCGACCAGTTCGCGTATTCAGGACTCTTGAGCGCGGCGTCCTGCGCCTTCCGGACGGTGAAGACGACGTCCTGTGCCGTGACGGGCGTGCCGTCGACGAATGCCGCGTTTTCTCGCAGGGTAAAGGTGTACGTCTTGCCGTCGGGAGAGATTTCGTAGCTTTCCGCGAGTATCGGCACGAGAGAGCCGGTGCCCGAGAGCCCCATAAGACCGGCATAGACGAGCGCGGAGAGATCGCGATCGGCGTCGCTGATAGCGAGAAGCGGATTGATAAATTGCGGGCTCCCGACCTCGCCTTCGACGAGGCTCCCTCCGTAGGCGGGCACCTCTTCGAGGAGCGACTGTTCGAGCGCGTAAAGGCCAGAGAGGGAGGCGATGCCGGCGAGAATGGCGAGCAGAGAGAAGAGTGCGCGGTCGCCCGGTGAGAAAGTGCGAATTCGCTCCCGTAATTGTTCGAACGCGGCCACGCTTCTCGAACGGGTAAGCTTCTCTCGCCAGAGTTCGTAACGTTCGCGGAGGCTATCCGAGCTGTTTGTTCCGTCAGAAACGCTCGCCGAAGGCGAGCGGGGACTCTCTAAGTCCTTGTCGCTCTCGGGATTCATGACCCCGCCAAGAGGAAATTCGCTATTGCCGCGAGCACGAGCGTTATCGCGATAACAACCGTCGCGTTGAATAGGAATTTTTCGGCGCCTCTGCGCTTGTAAAAGGTTGACGCGAAGTTGTCGCCTCCGAAGGCTCCGCCGAGGGTCGCACCGCGCTGTTGGAGCACGATGCCGACGATGAGGAGTATGGAGAGGACGATTTCCGCATACGGCAGTACCGATACGAGTGCCTCCATCTTGTAGGGAATGATAGCACGG
>CAYHFY010000003.1:2591-13374 GCA_964356085.1 uncultured Candidatus Saccharibacteria bacterium | reverse complement strand
TATGGCAGTCATCAAACATCCGGCCCAGCGTGTGGGCGTATTTATCGACACGCAGAATCTCTATCACAGCGCGAAGCATCTCTACAAAGCCCGCGTCAACTTCGCCAAGGTACTTGAAGAGGCCGTCGGCGGCCGCGTGCTGGTGCGTGCTATCGCGTATGTCATCTCGACCGAGAGCGGCGAGGAGACGAACTTCTTCGAGGCGCTGACCAAGATCGGCATCGAGACCAAGGTGAAGGACCTCCAGGTATTCGCCGACGGCGCGAAGAAGGCCGACTGGGACGTGGGTCTCGCTATCGATGCGGTCAAGCTCGCGCCCAAGCTCGACACGGTAATCCTCGCGACCGGCGACGGCGACTTTATCCCGCTCATCCAGTATCTCGATATGAACGAGGGGTGCCAGGTCGAGGTCATCTCTTTCGGCAAGTCTTCTTCGGCGAAGCTGAAAGAGGTTGCGCACGCCTTCACCGACATGTGCGACGATCCGCGCAAATTCACCATCACTTCGCGCGGCTGACGCTTCGTTTGCAGACGCGCTTTGGGCATAACGTCCGCCGCGCCGTTCAGATACGTTATGATATCTAGCGAATGAGCACCCTTCCGACATCAGCGGATGCCTCTCCTGACGCGAGACCGTCGGAGAAGTACATCCGTACGTTCAGAGGAGACATGGAGACCCTGCAGAAGGGCGGCACGCCCGACCTCGCGCCGCTCCAGAAGGCACCGGAGCTGTCTCCCGTAGTGCCGCCGCCCGTCGAGCTCCCGCTTCCGGAACCGATAGAGCCCCTGCCTCCTCTACCGCGACCTGTTCCTCCTCTGCCGCCCGCGCCGGCACCCGCAGAACCGAAGGCGGCGCCGCTCCAGACTTATGCGAGCGACTTTTCAGACCGGATGAAAGAGACTCACGCATCGGCCGCGACGGTGCTCGCAGCAGAACAGGACGAGGGCTCTCGGGAGCAAGTGCCGGAGCCGCCTTCGCGTAGGAACCTTTTCCTCGCCATCGCCGGAGGCGTACTCCTCATCGCCGGCGCCGGAGGCGCGTACGTCGCGTACGAGCGGTATCTCTCCGCTTCGGCGCCGGTCATCCTCGCTCCGACGATCTCCGCGCCGATATTCTTCGATGAAAGCGAGGAAGTGTCCGGTACTGGGGCCGACCTCCTCCGGTCGCTTGAAGAATCGGTCGCGCGCCCGATCGCCGAAGGCGCCGTCCGTCTCCTGCACCTGGAAGGAGCGACGACCACCGGCAATGTCAGCGTCTTCTCGGCTCTTCAGCCGCTGGCACCGAATATCGTACTGCGCAATATCATCGCCGGTTCGAGCATGGCGGGCGTGGTAGTCGTCGACGGAGAGCAAAGCCCGTTTTTCATACTATCCGTCGCTTCCTTCGGCGACACGTTTGCCGGCATGCTCGCCTGGGAAACGGCTATGTCGCGAGATCTCGCAGGACTCTTCCCTCCGTATCCCGTGCCTCTGCCGGAAATAGTCGCGACCTCGACGGGCGCGACCTCCTCGCAAGCCGTTTCAGCGAAACAGACGAAGAAGCCCGCGACGACGACGCCTCCCGCTCCCGTATTCGTCCCCGCGTTCCGCGATGAAATCATCGCGAATCACGACGTCCGCGCCTATCGCGATGCCGAGGGCCGCAGTGTCCTGCTCTACGGCTATTGGGACCAATCGACGCTTGTCATCGCGCGCGATCAGGCGGCCTTCGTCGAGATACTCGGGCGGCTCGCGACCTCGCGCGCGCAGAAATAGCGCGATCTGCTATCATCTCGGCATGAAAACAGAACATTTCAGAAAGAAACTCGAAGAAGAGAAAGCGAAGCTTGAGGTAGAGATGGGAGGCATCGGTCGCAGGAATCTCGCAGTCCCTGGCGACTGGGAAGCGATCCCGTCAGAGACGGGCGCCGAGGCCGATCTCGCCGACCAAGCCGACGTGGTGATGAGCCGCGAGAGCAACACCGCCATTCTCGCCGATCTCGAAGCGCGTTACGACACCGTCCTTGCCGCGCTCTTAAGGATCGAGCATAAGACATACGGGAAGTGCGAGGTTGATGGCGAGAAGATAGAAGAGGAGCGGCTCGAAGCCGATCCTGCCGCGACGACCTGCACCAAGCACCTCTAGCCCCATGCCCCCTTCTCCGCCAAAGGCTACGAAGGGCGCGGTGCGGCGGTCGCCAGGAGAAAAGACGTTGCCGAAACACGGATACGCAAAGACGCTCGCCGCACAGCCTGTCGGCTCCGGTGCGGAGCTGGTAAGCGTCGAGGCCGACCTCACGCGGGGGTTGCATAATTTCTCGATCGTCGGCCTCGCGGATAAGGCGGTTGAAGAAGCGCGAGATCGGGTCAGCGCCGCGATACGGCATTCCGGCCATAAGCCGCCCAAACAGCAAAACAAGCGCATCGTCCTCTCGCTCTCGCCGGCCGACTTGCGGAAAGAAGGCTCGCATTACGACCTCGCACTCGCGCTTGCCTACCTTATCGCCGCCGCCGACCTCGCGCCTCTTGAAGAAGAGGCGCTTTTTATCGGAGAGCTTGCGCTTGATGGCACTCTGCGGAGCGTACGTGGCGTCCTCCCGCAGGCACTCGCCGCCAAGCGTCGCGGGGTGCGGACGATATTCGTCCCTCCGGGGAATGCGCGCGAGGCGCTTCTCGCAGAGGGGGTTGCCGTATACGCGCCGCAGTCGCTTAGCGAATTGCTCCGGCACCTGAAGAAAGAGAAACCTCTGCCGCGCCTTATCCGCGACCGGCGCGCTGGAGCCCCGCCGCCCGCCCTGGATCTCGCGGATGTAAAAGGGCAGGAGAGCGCGAAGCGCGCGCTCGAGATAGCCGCCGCCGGCCGTCACAACATCGTCTTCTACGGGCCGCCCGGTACGGGGAAGACGATGCTCGCCCGGGCGCTCTCCGGCATCCTCCCGCCCCTCTCCGACGACGATATGCTTGAAGTAACGGCCATACACTCGACCGCGGGGCTTCTCGCCGACGGCGAGGCGGTGCACTGGCCGCCGTTCCGCGCGCCGCACCACTCGATCTCCCATGTAGCGATAGTGGGCGGCGGCGCGTTCCCCAGGGCGGGCGAGGTGACGCTCGCCCATAGGGGGGTACTTTTTCTTGATGAATTTTCAGAATTCGATTCGCGGACGCTTGAGGCTCTGCGCCAACCGCTCGAAGACCGCATCGTTACCGTCTCGAGAGCGCGGGCGAGCATCACCTTTCCGGCTGACTGCATGATAGTCGCGGCGATGAATCCGGCCGATACGCTCTCCGACGACTCGCGCGCTGCCGCCCGCGCCGCGGCGAAGCAGGCGCGCCGCATCTCGCGACCCATCGTCGACCGTCTCGATCTCTGGATCGAGGTGCCGCTCGTCCCGCACGAGACGCTCGCGAAGCTCTCGGGAGGAGAATCGTCGGAGATGGTGCGCCGCCGCGTCCTCGCCGCCCGCATTCTCTCCGAGAAGCGCGTCGGCAGAACGGGCGCGACCAACGCCGCGCTCACGGGCCGCGAGCTCGACGAGAAAAGTGGTTTCACCGCCGCGGCGAAGGAGGCACTCACCGGCGCGGCCGCGCGCCTTAACCTCTCGCCGCGCTCCTATCACCGCACGATGCGCGTCGCACGCACTATCGCCGACCTCGCGGGCGCAGAAACGGTCACGCCCGCCTTCATCCACGAAGCGTTGCAGTATCGCCCTCGCGGCCTCTTCGGATTTGAGTGATGAAATATTTCAACGTTTAAATATTTAAAAATATAAAGATGGCGACGATACAAAGATTCGAAGATTTGGTAATGTTCAAAAAAGCGCGCGAACTCACAAAGGTCGTGTACACGTCACTCATTTCCTGCAGGGACTATGGATTCAAAGATCAGATACAGCGCGCATCAGTATCGGTTGTCTCCAATATCGCAGAGGGATTTGAAAGCGGAACGAAGCAGGAGTTTCTTAATTACCTGTATATTGCGAAAGCGTCGGCTGGAGAGGTGCGCGCACAACTCTATGTCGCGTACGACATCGGATATGTAAATATTCAAACATTTAAAAATTTAAATTTGCTCGCCGAAGAGTGCAGTCGGCTCGTCGCGAGCTTTATAAAGAAATTGAAGGCAGGCGGCATGTCGGGTATGCAGTATAAGCGCGAGACGCGGGATCTCGCGGCGGAGATGCTGCGCGAAGCGGGCTACATCCGCCTTCCGAATGGGCAGGTGGTGAAGAAGAAAAAAGATTGAAATATGCCATCAATTTTGTATGATGAATGTTCCGAGTTCTTTCCAATGGAGGCCGTATGGGTTTTACTCGCAGGCAGATTGCATTACACGAGTCAATCAGGCGTGCCAAGAGGCCAGAATGGCATGCTCACATTAAGGCGGTTGCAGAGCGCGACCGCAAAGCAAGGGCACTGGTTGACCAAATTCACAAGAACCTTCCGCCGGGTCTGACTGGTGTCGTGATGATCAATGCGGATACCGGGGAATGGCTCCACGCCGAAGACAAGGATGATGGCTGGAAGAAATCTCGCCGAAGATGGGGTAAGAACATCGCTCATCCTCCGTTGTGGACAATCGTTTTGACCCCTGAACCTGAATATCTTCCGCCACTGGAAATGTTCAGGCCCTAGACGCCGAACCGCCCGACAACGAGACCGCGTTGGAGGGCGGTTTCTGTTTTTATATATTTAAATATTGAAATCTTTAAATATCGCTACTGCGCCGAACAGGCCCTGCCGATGATACAGGAAGCGAGCGGGTTTGCCGCGCCACGAACCTCGAAGTGGAGATGCGGGCCGGTAACGCGGCCGGTTGTGCCGACGGTGCCGATAAGGGTGCCTTTCGATACGAATTGTCCCGAAGAGACAGCAGTACTCTTCAAGTGGGAATAGAGCGTCTGGGCGCCGTTGCCGTGGGTGATCACGACATAATTGCCGTAGCCGCCGTTCCAGCCGCCCCCGCCGCGCGAGACGATAATGATGCCGTCAGCCGCCGCATAGACCGGCGTGCCGCGCGGCGCGCCGAGGTCGATGCCGTTCCAGCCGTGGAGTCTCTGGGTGAGAATGCCGTTCGGTACAGGATTAATGAAGTATCCCGGCAAGTAGACTCCGCTCCCGCCGCGTGCCGGCTCTCTCACGCCGTGGACTGAAGAGTTGCTCTGCGCCGGTGCGGGCGGCGCAATCTCGCCGCCCGGGATGATGATGTCCGAGCCGACAGCAAGAGACTCCGAAGTGTCGAGTCCGTTGAAAAGCGCGATTTCCTCTGCGTCAGCGCCGTATTTCTTGGCAAGTGACTTGAGCGTGTCGCCCTTCTTTACCGTGTGTTCGACGCCGGAGATGGGGAGGATGATAAGCGTATCTCCGGGATGGACATCCCGAGCACTCTTCAGATCGTTCGCCCAGACGATGGTATTTATCGAAACATCGAACATGCCCGCGATGTCTGAAAGGGTGTCGCCCGGGCGCACTACATATACTGAAATCGTCGATACGCGCTCGGGTGTTGGCGCGCTCGCGACGTTTGCCGCTGTGCCGGACGGGCCGCCGTAGGCGATGAGTGCCGAACCGCCCGAGGTGGCGAGCGCGAAGGGTGCGCTCGCGTTCGGGTTCCTGTTTATCGACGCGACCAACACCGGCGTCGAGGCGCTCGGGATAAGCGCGCTTGCCGCCGCGTCGGCGTTCGTAGAAAACGGCCAGAACGCCTGGGTTCGATTCGGCGGGAGGGTCGCGGCGAACAAGAGGATCGCGAATCCCAGAATGAAAGATTGAAGGGTGGATGTAATAGAGAAACGGGGCGGGTCGGTGGGTCAGATAGATACAAAAATGGCCTACATACGCCGTATATAAGCCATTCCTTGAGTACAGCCAGTATCAGTCGATAGGGGGAGTATAGCTCGGCAAGGGCGACAGTCAACCGCCCTGCGGAGCACCTGTGGAGAGCGATTATGCGCTATATTCTGATAGTGAAATACCTTGAAGGATTGAATGAGGCGCAGAAGCGCGCGGTACTCGCTGTGGATGGGCCGGTTTCCGTCCTCGCGGGCGCCGGAAGCGGCAAGACGCGCGTGCTCGCGACGCGCATCACGCACCTTGTCCGCGAGGGAGTGCCGCCCGAGCGGATCCTCGCCGTTACCTTCACCAACAAAGCCGCTCGCGAGATGCGCGAGCGCGTGCGCAGGATGCTTTCTGCTCCGCATGAAGCTACGCAGAACAAGCGGGAAGAAGGATTGCCGTTCGTGGCCACCTTCCACGGCCTCGGGCGCGAGCTCCTCGAGAGCTACGGCAAGGCGATCGGCGTCCCGCGCTACTTCAGCGTGTATGACCGCGATGATTCGGAGAAGGCGATAGGAGCGGCGCTCAAGGCACTCGACGTCGGGGCGAAGGAGCTCTCTCCGCGCGTCGTGCTGGGGCGCATCTCGCGCGAGAAGGGCGCGGGGATGCGTGCGCGAGAGTTCTTCGAGAGACAAGGAAGAGGGAGCTTCAGCGGGCGTGTCGTCGCGGAGGCGTGGCTCCGCTACGAGAAGGCGCTCAATGAAGAGAAGGCGCTCGACTTCGACGACCTTATCGCCCTGCCGGTGCGGCTTCTTGAAGAACATCACGATATCCGCGCGCTCGCGCAGGAGCGCTGGAGCCACGTCCACATCGACGAGTACCAGGACACCAATGCGCTTCAGGGCCGATTGACGAACATCCTCGCCGAGAAACATAAAAATCTTTTCGTAGTCGGCGATATCGATCAGTGCGTTTACTCGTGGAGACAGGCGACTATCGAGAACTTAATGGAGTTCGCGAAAACGTATCCTGAAGCAAAAACGCTGATCCTCGAACACAATTATCGTTCGACCAAGACTATCGTCGAGGCGGCCAATACCGTTATCGAGAAGAATAAAAATCGCAATAAAGAAAAGCGTTCGATTACTGATAACGCGCTTGGCGAGCGGATTCTCGTCCATATGGCGGTAAACGCCGAAGACGAGGCGCGCTGGATAGCGATGAAGATACGGGAGCTGATGAACAGCGGCACGCCGCCGGAGGAGATCGCGGTACTCTTCCGCACCAACTTCCAGTCGCGTGCGCTCGAGGAGGGCCTGCTCCGCGCCGGCGTGCCATACCGGCTCCTCGGCACACGCTTCTTCGCGCGTAAGGAGGTGAAGGACGCTCTTGCGTGGATGCGTCTCGCGATGGATCCCTCGCGCGAGGCCGATAAGCTCCGCGCGGCTTCTGCGCCGCCGCGCGGGCTCGGCAAGGTAACGCTCGGGAAGCTCGCGGCGGGAGCGCGCTCCGCGCTCCGCGCGGGAGAGCTCGCGAAGGTCGAGGAGTTTGAGCGCGCGGTCGCCCTGCTCGCGAGCGCGGCGGAGACGCTCGTCCCGTCCGAGTTCGTCCGGCTCGTCATCGAGAAGAGCGGCCTGCGCCGCGCGCTTCTCGACGAGGGTGGCGAGGAAGACCGCGAACGTTTCGAGAATGTCGAGGAGCTCGCCTCGGTCGCGGCGCGGCACGACGGAGAGCCCGGGAAGGAGGGTATCGCGGCCTTCCTCGCCGAAGCCGCGCTCGCGAGCGACCAGGACGAGATGGATCACCCTTCAAACGTTTCGGAACGGAAGGGAGTAACCCTTATGACCGTCCATGCGGCAAAGGGGCTTGAGTTCGGCACCGTCTTCGTGAGCGGCATGGAGGAAGGACTCTTCCCGCATCAGGGCATGGGTGGAGAGAACGACCGCGATGAAGAGGAGGAACGGCGGCTCTTCTACGTCGCGATGACGCGCGCCAAGTCGCGCCTTATCCTCACGCTTGCCCGCGTGCGCAAGATCTACGGGAGCGACACGTATGCGGAGCCCTCCTCCTTTCTCGCCGACATCGACGGTTCCCTTCTGCGATATGACGGCATTGATAGCGATGCGATAATAGAACTATGACGCGCGCGAAAAAAAGCCTGGGCCAGCATTTCCTCATGCATGCGCGCATCGCAGAGCGCATCGCGCGCGCCGCGGAGCTCGCTCCGAACGCGACAGTGTTCGAGATCGGCCCCGGGACAGGAGTGCTCACACGCGAGCTTTTAAAATTGGCGAAGAGAGTAGTCGCGGTAGAAGCGGACAAAGAACTTTTCGAAAAACTCAAAATCGATTTTGCGGCTGAAATCGCAGAAGGGAAATTAGAATTGATGTATGGCGACATCCGTAACTATCCAATAAATCCTGCTATAGCAGGAAATAGTGGATATCAGGTGGTGGCGAATATTCCGTACTACCTGACCGGCGAGATATTCCGTATGTTCCTCACGGCAGAGCATCAGCCGAGCTCGATGACGCTCCTCGTGCAGAAGGAGGTTGCCGACCGCATCATTGCGAGTACGCATAAAGAGAGCATCTTCTCGCTCTCGGTAAAGGCATACGGCACGCCGAAGAGAGAGTTCGTGGTGCCGCGCGGCGCTTTCAACCCCGCGCCGAAGGTGGATTCGGCCGTCATCGCCATCAGGGATATTTCACGCAGGCATTTCGCCGCGAGAGACAGCGAGAAGCGTTTTTTCGAGCTTCTGCACGCCGGATTCGCGCACAAGCGCAAGTTCGTCCGCAAGAATCTTGCGGAAGCCTCGCTTCCGCAGGGCGACATTCCAGAAAAAGCGCGCGCGGAGGATCTGCGTCTCGAAGACTGGCTCGCTCTTGCACGTGTGTAAGTCAGACTTACACACAGTTCTGGTACTTATATAAGAGAAGAACCGACAGTCGGGCTGATAAGCCCCTCTGAAGGATAGGGGTAGGGCCCGATCCAGCAGTAAGCCGCGGGAGCCGGACTATATTCGCCGAGAAGCCAGCTGGCAGTCGGAATGTTGTTTGATGCATAGATCTGTGACCCGCTTATGTACGCGAGAAGTACTGGGAATGCCGGAGGAAGCGCGCTGATAGTTATGTTCCACACGCCCGCGTCGCAGGGCATGGCGAAGAAAAGTTGGCCTCCAAATGGCGATCCGATCGCGGCGCGGGCGTGTGTCGGTCTGAAGATGGCGGCAATGAGCCGCTCGATTTTCTCCCTGAAGGAAAGCGTTGAGATCGTTTGAGCCGATGCGACCTTCGCTTGTTTCAGAAACTCGGCACGCAGGTCGGTCGACGTCGCGAGCTGAATAAGCGCCTGCTCCTTCAGGGTGGCGACCGTCGCGAGCGATATCCCCTGCTTGGCCGCGACAGAGTCGAGAGCGGTGAAAAACGTATCGATGTTTTCGACATTTCTAGGATTCGTAGAGGGAGATACCGTTACCGCAGGCGATACGGCCTCCGCTGGACGTGTAGCAACCGGCGGAGTGGCGGGCGCTGTAGGAGCCGGAACAGCGGCCTTTGCGAGGGCGGATTGCAGGGATGCGATCTTCGCGCGGGTCGCCGGGCCGACGAATCCGGTGCCGCTCGTGAGGCCGTTCGGGTACAGAATGTCCCGGGAGTACTTTTCCTGGAATCGTATGACAGCCGCTCTCGTCAGCAGTCCGAAATAATCGGTCTCTTTGCCGGGAGACCCGGGGCCGGCGGCCGCGATACGGGTGTCGGGATCTCGATTAAGCTCCCTCTGGAGGGACAGTACCTGGGCGCCTCGGGACCCGAGCGACAAGGTCGCGCTAATCGCGTTTGCCGTCTCGGCTTGCGCGACTGCACCATAAGAAAGTGAAAGAACGCCTATAAAAACCAAGAGAAGTATCCAGCGCATATACGCACAGGGTACCACGGCGCCGAGATTGTTTTCAGTTATACAGTGCCGCGCAGTATTTCCCTCGCTTCAACTGCTATACTTAAAGGTATGAAGGGGGGCATTTCTGCGAACTGGCGCGTACTGACGGCGACACTCTTCTCGGTCGTGATTATTGCCGGCGCCTATTACCTCGCGAAGGACGTCGAATCTCCTTCTTCCGCAGAGGCCTCGACCGAGACGGCACTTCTCAAGGCGATCGCGAGTCGAGACACAGACGGCGACGGGCTCCCCGACTGGGAAGAGTCTCTCTATGGCACAGACTCCCGTAAGATCGATTCATTTAGCCTCGGCATGTCCGATGGCGAGGCGGTCGCGCGCGGGCTCGTCGTCCCGAAGGCTATCGCCGACATCTCTATCGGCACATCCTCGCCTCGGACAGACGCCCTTTATGCAGAGTACTCGCTCCCCGCGCCGCCGGCAGAAGGGACCCTTACCGCCGCCTTTACCGAGAGCTTTCTTACCCGCTATCTCGCGGAGAAGCAGAAGAAGGGGCGCGCCCTCTCTGGAGCGGAGATACAAGACGTCGCGGGCCAGGCCATGCAAGCGCTCGCTGAAGCGATTGCTGTCGCGCCGGACTTCAAGTCGGCGGGCGACATCGACGTGCTCGATACGAGCGTGGGGGCGCTTAAGGAGTTTGCCGTTCGCGCGGAGGCGGTGATGCGGAAGAATACGACAGAGGCGACGAAGAACGAGACAGACTACCTGCAGGATGCGTTGGAAAACGATGATACGGAAGCGCTCGCGCACATCGCCTCTATAGCAAAGGCGTATCGCGATGCCGCCGTCGGGCTCGCCGTCCTCCCTGTGCCGCGCGCGCTCGCGACAGACGATCTCCGGCTCATCAACGCGCTGATGCGCTTGGGCCAGATCTCGGCCGACTTCAGCAAGGTGTTCGACGACCCGCTCGCGACTATGCTCGCGCTCGAGCAGTATCCGCAGGCCGTCGCCTCTCTCGGAACGGCGGTCGCGAATATCGGCCAGATCTACGCGGCGGCGGGCATTACTCTCTTGAAGGGGGAGCCGGGCGCCGCGTTTGTGAACATCGCCGCCGATGTCAGGGCGGAGGCACAGGTAG
>CAYHFY010000003.1:0-2491 GCA_964356085.1 uncultured Candidatus Saccharibacteria bacterium | reverse complement strand
AAGGCGAACGGCACCGGCATCCCGCAGTTCGTGGTCGACGTGCAGAAGTCTATGCAGACGGTGAGCGACGAGCACGGCGAGGCGTTCTTCAAGAGTCTCGGTAAGACGAACTCGCCCTACGCCGGCTCGATAGGGCAGGCGCTCCGCGAGGAGTACCTGAACAAGACGAGCCTCGCCGGCTTCTGGGCCGACAATATGGACACCATCGCGCGGAACTCGACGCGCGAGGGCTCCTTCGAGCCGTTTCTCGAGGGCCGCAGAAGCACCGTGCCGGAGTGGATGGGGATCACGACGCAGGTCAAGAACAACCCCTACCTGCTCTACCCGAAGATACGCACGGGACTCTCCGCCACGATAGGGCCGGGCATCGCCGGAGCGACGGACGCGCGCATCCAGGAGCTCGCCTGGGGCGACGGGATTATGTCCTGGTGCGGAGACGACTTCGGCGAGAAGTACACCGTCCCTGCGGACGCGTCGACGCCGAAGGCGGGAGAAAGCGATACGGCGAAGCCGGCAGACGGGACGGAGGTGAAGCAGGAGGGTGTCAAGCCGACGGGCATCAATCCTGGCGACCCCTGCATCGACAAAAAGGGCAATATCCGCACCATCAAGACGCCCGCGACGGTGATCACCAACACGCTGAACAAGGTGCTCGGCGGTCAGCAGGACCAGATAGTCGCCATGGGCGACGTCGGGCCGGAGATCAATTCCATACTAGACAACATCTCGACGGTGATGAAGACCATAAATCTCGCGACGCAGATTCTCGGCGGCCCCGGGTCGGGAGGGCTCTTCGGCATCGATACGCCCTCCGGCTCCGACTCCTCGACGCGCTTTATGCAGTATCAGGCGCCGGGCAACTTCGGCGTTACGGGCGCCTCGGTCTACCGAGGCGCGGCGGATCTCCCGATGTTCGGCTCCGACATGCTCGAGCGCGTTGAAGGCTACGAAGCGGCCTGGAACACGCTCCGCACCGCCGCGAACACCGCCTCTTCAAGCATCACGAGCCTCGTGAGCTACTGCCTCGCCGAGCAGGAGCTCGCGCCGGAGATACTGAAGGAGAACGATCCGCAGGATCTCCCGAACTTCCTCGCCGCGAGCTCGGCGCAGATAGCCGCCGCGACCTCCTCACTCGCGATCTTCGTCGCGCCGGTGCTCGCCGGGGCGGAGGCGGCGTCCTCTACCGCCGCCGCCGCGCGCGCGGAGGTCGAGAGGGTGCAGACTCGACTGGAGGAAAGCACGCTTAAAGACGGCGCAGACGCGCTCGATACGGATACGCTTTTCACCATGCCGCCGTCGGCGTCCGACCTTGCCGAAGTTGAGCATGAAGCTAGCGTTCTTAATCTCGCGGTAGCGAGTCCGAGAGGGTCGCTCTCGGTATCGGGCATCTCGACTCTCGACAGGATGAATCTCCTCACCCAAAACGCGACGACGCTTCGGACAGCCTGCACTCCTGTCCCAAGACCGGCCTCGGGAGCGGAGGAAGAGAAAGGAGCGAATGCCACTCGCTGATATGTCCCGCATCCTCGCCATCCTGTTCCTCGCCTTCTCGCTTACGGCGGGCGCGGCGCCCGCCGCGCATGCGCTGGAACTCTCGGACAATGCGGCGGCGAACGCCGCAAACGTCATCACGCCGACAGCCAATACCGCCACAGGAAACCAAGACGATGCCGGCAAGCCTCTGTCGTTTCCGGTAAGCACCGACTACGACGGCGCGCTCGCGAGCATCGTGCAGTGGATTATGTTGCTCTTCGGCTGGCTCGTCGGCGTCGCGGCGATGACGCTCGACAACGCGGTGTACTACACCGTGGTTACGATGGGCAACTACGTGAAGGAGCTCGCCGCTGTCGGCGTCGCCTGGCGCATCCTGCGGGACGTCGGCAATATCGTGCTCATATTCGGCTTCCTCGCCGTCGGCATCACCACTATCCTGAACGTAGACTGGTACGGAGGAGGGAAGAAGATGCTCCCGGCGATGCTCGCCGCCGCAGTGTTTCTTAATTTCTCGCTCTTCATCACCGAGGCGGTCATCGACACGGGGAATCTCGTCGCGACCCAATTTTATACCCAGATCAACGGCGGCAGGCCGGCGGGCGCGAAGAGCTTCGACACCATCACGAGCGACGGCATTTCGAACAAGATTATGGGCCAGCTCGGCCTCCAGACTATCTACAACGGCGGCAGGGTGAACACGCAGGTGTTTAAGGACAACAATTCCATCATCATCGGCTTTATGGGCATCCTGCTCTTCATCATCCTCGCGTTCGTGCTCTTCTCGCTTGCATTCGTGCTTATTGCGCGCTTCGTGATGCTCATCTACCTCATCATCCTCTCGCCGATAGGCTTCGCCGGCTACGCGGTACCCCAGTTGAAGGGTGTCTCGGATAAGTGGTTAAAGGACCTTATCGGCCAGACCATCACCGCCCCGATACTCCTCCTTCTCCTCTACGTCGCTCTCGCGGTCATCACCGACGCGAACTTCCTTAAGTTC
>CAYHFY010000002.1:0-16119 GCA_964356085.1 uncultured Candidatus Saccharibacteria bacterium | reverse complement strand
TAAAAGACCGCCGGCAGAGCTGGCGGTCTTTTACTTCCAAAGATTATTTTGAGACTGGTTCTAGAAAAGTTCGTCGTGCGTGCCGGTACGATAGAGGTATACAAATGCCGCGTCTACTCGATAGATGAGAAGCCAGTCGCTCTCGATATGACATTCCCAGTGGTTGCTCCACTCGCCATGAAGTTTATGAGGATCATGGGACATAGAGACGGAGCCGTCTTGTCGAAGCAACTCGATAACGCGCATGAGTTTGGATAGATCATGATGTTTCTTGTGGAGACGCCGCACGTCGCGTTTAAATTGTTCCGCCGTAAGCAGAGCGCGCATATGCTACCTCGACTTTAAAATGTCGCCGAGCATCTCGTCGGCACTCTTGTACGCAGAACGCGGATTAAGACGCTCGTTTAGGGCGGCGACCGTTGTTTTGTTCGGTATGTTAACGGCAAACGGAAGTCCGTTTTGAAGAGTTACTTGAGTTAGAAATACCGTGATGGCATCGGTGGTGTTCATACCGAGAGTGCGGAGCACGCGTTCAGCGCCACGCTTTAGCTTCGGTTCAATGCGAGCGCGGATAAAAGTGGACTTGGTGGTGTGCATACATAGAGTGTATCCCAAATGGGCTACATACGTCAATACGCATTGTCCTGGATACGGCCGCGCAGTTTCCGAAAGGATACTGCGCGGTTTTTGTTTTCAGCGTGGTACGACCAATTTTACTTCGCTGTACTCAGCGTTAGTAAAATGGAAGTGCCCGTGTGGTACGATTATTCTGAATGAAGTACTGCATGACCTCCCATAAGGAGGGGGCGCCGGACGAGATGCGCACCGTCGAGGCGGCGTCGCACGGGATGCTATTTAGCATCGAGCAGAAGATCGAGATAATTGTCGCGATTGACGACGGTGAATGTGCTGTCAGGATAGGTCTTCTGCCAGAGGGCAGGCGCTTTGGCCGTCTTTGTCCATTTACATTCGAGCGCCGAGAGTGCGCCACCTGATTCGCGGATGATATCTATTTCAACGCCGGTGTGCGTACGCCAAAAATAAAAGTTGTCTGCGCTACCGCGGAGCGCCGATTGTTTGACGAGTTCCATAAAGACGAAGTTTTCCCACAGGGCGCCGACATCGGCGCGCAGAGCGAGCGGCGAGAAGTTCCCGATCACAGCATTACGCACGCCAGTATCTAGGAAATAGTACTTCGCCTTCTTGGTGATCTCGTTGCGCAAGTTCCGACTCCAGCCGCGGACCCGGCGAATAACGAACATCTTCTCCAGCAGATCCAAGTAGCGGCCGACCGTCTTCGCATCCGTCTTAAGCGCGGAAGCGATCTCGCCCAAGGAGACTTCATTACCGGTCTGCAAAGCGATCATTCGGGCGATATCGCGCAGAAGGTCTGGCGACTTGATCTTGTCCAGCGCAAGCACGTCCTTGTAGAGATACGAGGAGACCAGTTCATTCAAGATGCGTTCGCGCGAAGCGTTGTCGGCGGCAGTAAGCACTTCCGGATAACAGCCGTATATAAGAAATTGTTCTAGCTCTCCGGCGAGTTCAAAACGCGAGGCACGCATCTCTCCCTGCGACGAGGGAAGGAGCGTCAGCGTAAAGTGGCGGCCGGTGAGCGGTTCACCAATCTTTGACGAGAGATCAAACGAAGACGAACCGGTGAGAATAAGCGTTTTCTCTGGATACGCATCAATGAGCATCTTCGCGCCGAGACCGATGTGCGGCACTTGCTGCGCCTCATCGATGGCGACAATGTCATACGGGCGTGCGAAATCCAGAATGGCATCGCGCGACTGTGAAGCAAAAAGCTCCCGGATGCGGATGTCGTCCCCGACGGTTGATAGAATTTTATTTTCTGTCTGTCCAGCGAGATAGCCCTTCAACAAGGTCGTCTTACCAACGCGACGCGGGCCATATATGACTAAAATACGCCCCGGGGCCAATGATTTTTCGACGGATTGCGAGCGGATAAATTTCATACGTTTATGGTATCAGAGTCGTCAAATTAAGTCAAATATGGGGTTTGAGAAGCCACAAAATCAATTGTTTCATACATCTGCGACGATGTAGCCGATTCTGCGTGCCACTACCAACGTTACTTCGCAGTCCGCGTTACTTAGAGACAGCGCCCCACATCAGCTCGAAAAGATTCTTCAGGCTGTCATGAATGATCTCGCTCTCGATGATAAATCCAAACTCCTCTTTGAATGACACGATGCTGACTTTTCGTTTGTCGTAGACGTTCATTTCCATACGGATGTGATACTTCGCAGGGTCGAGAAGCTTCGTGCGACGCATTTCCGAGACGCTGTTCTTGGCCTTTGTTTGCCTTGTGGTACGATTAACCTGAATGAAATTCCGCGTCACGATAAAGAAGGAGGGCGCGCTGGACGAGACGCGCATTATCGAGGCGCCGTCGCGCTTCGCCGTCTACGAGCAGGTCCGGGGCGAAGACGGTTTCGTCGCCGCAATAGAGGAACAGCGCAGCTTCTCGCTCGCGGCACTCTCTCATTTCAATATATCCATCGGCACAGGCGTGA
Organism: uncultured Candidatus Saccharibacteria bacterium; assembly: GCA_964356085.1. Classification (GTDB taxonomy): domain Bacteria; phylum Patescibacteriota; class Minisyncoccia; order Phycocordibacterales; family Phycocordibacteraceae; genus C7867-001. The sequence goes on along the minus strand of CAYHFY010000002.1, from coordinate 13,579 downwards.
AGCGGATGGAGGTCGTCCGCACCGCGAAAAATCTCTCTGCGATGCTCACCGCCGGCCTCTCGCTCGCCCGCGCGCTCTCGGTCATCGAGCGCCAATCGAACAATAAACATCTGAAAGCGGTCTCGGTCGGACTCTCCGAGTCGGTCAAAAAAGGATCCTCATTCCACGAGGCGCTCGCCGCCTATCCGCGCATATTCCCCGAGATATTCGTCGCGATGGCGCGCGCGGGAGAAGAGTCTGGATCGCTCGCCGACTCGCTCTCCGTCGTGGCGCTCCAGATGGAACGTTCGGAAGAGCTCCTGCGTAAGATCCGCGGCGCGATGATCTACCCAGCGATAGTCATCATCGCCGTCATCATCGTCGGTATCCTGATGCTTATCTACGTCGTGCCGACCCTGACCAGCACCTTCACCGCGCTCGGGGTGCAGGTGCCGCTCGCGACACGCGCCATCGTCGCGCTCTCAAACGCGATGACAGAGCACGTCGCGCTCGTATTCTCGGCGTTTGTGGCGCTTGTCGCGGGGAGCATCCTCGGTATCCGTTCGCGGCTCGGGAGCAGGGCGGTGCTCGCTGTGGCACTCCATACGCCGGTTGTGGGAGAGCTGGTGCGCGAGGCGTACGCCGCGCGCGCGTCTCGCACGCTCTCTTCGCTCCTCTCCGCCGGCGTGCCGGTCTTAGAGGCACTCGCTATCACCCGCGAGGTCGTGCACGCGGAGGCATTTGCAAAGGTGGTGAGCGAGGCTGAAGACCATGTCAAGAAGGGAGAGCTTCTCTCCGCTTCATTCGCCGAGCATACGAAGCTGTATCCGATCTTGATGAGCGACATGCTCGCCGTCGGAGAAGAGACGGGGAAGGTCGCCGAGATGCTAAAGCAGATTGCCGAGTTTTATGAAGAAGACGTCGCAGAGAAGACGAAAGATCTCTCGACCATCATCGAGCCGGTGCTGATGCTCATTATCGGTGCCGTCGTCGGCGTCTTCGCCGTCTCGATGATCGCCCCTATCTATCAGCTCTCCTCGGCGATTTAAATAGACTGCCCCCACTTATCCCCAGCTCTCTGGCAAAGTCTGACTTTGCCGGGTGTTAATTCGTGATTGCGTAGGTGCCGGGGATGAAGGCCCAAGAGCCGCCCGGCCCGTTGGAGAAACTGGCGTTCTGGAGCCCGCTTACGTAGGTGATAGTCGCGTTGTTCTCGAGAACGAGATGATACGCCGTTATCTGGTTCGCTCCGCCGCCATTTTTTACCTCGACCGTCCCGTACGGTGCGTAGAGAATGGCGCTCTGCGCATTGTTGGCGAGCTTGATCGCATTTGTCCCCGTGTTCGTGCTTATCGCCATCGGGAAGCTGTTTGTCCCGCCGTTCCCGCTGATGGTGACATTGTTTGAGAGATCGATAATCCCGCGCGTCGCGGTAGCGCCCGTCGCGTCTGCGATAAGGATAGCGCCGCTTGCGCCGGTGCCCGGCGAGACAGAAAACGTGGTGCCGTTGCCGAACGTGATGTCCCCGTTGACCCACACGGGGCCGGAGAGCGTGAGCGCGTCGTTGATCGGTATCGTGAGATCGCCGTCTATCTTCTTCGGCCCGAGTGTCTCCGGACCGGAATGAGTATATGGCCCCGGTATCGTACCTCCCGCTTCCGCAATCGCCTCCCAGTCCGCAATCTGCGCTTCGCTGATGGGGAACGGGGCGGGCGCGGTTATCGCCGCGCCCGCGTTCTGTACGCCGCCGATGCCGCAGTTCGACATCGTCTGATAGGAAGCGTCGCCGGCGACAGTGCAGTCGACAAGCGTGTACGCCCATGCGTCGCCCCCTACCGTGACCCCTTCTATCTTTGTATGTGCACCGCTAAGATACGCCTCGAAGCCGAGATCTCCGGTAATAGCGCTCCACGAAGGATTCTGCGCGTTCCAGTTACTGCTGTACTTCGCGGCGCCTCTTGCGTATCCGCCGCTGCTGTCTCGTCCCCAGATGAAGTAATCGCTCGCGCTCACCGATGCGATGGCGATAATCCAGTAGCTCTCCTCCGCGACGAGAAGGGGAGTGCCGTCGAGCGTGGAGTCGGCGAAGCCGTACGAGCCCGTTATGAGCGATGCGGGTATCGTGCCGCTCGCGAGCACGGTCGTCGAAGGCTTGCCGTTATTATCGGCGACTATCTTGATGGTGATATCGCCCGGGCTCCCCGTCTTTTTCATATACAACCGTATCTTCACGAGCTCGGCGCTTACGGACGGCTTAAACGACTGGGCGACGTTCGCGCGCGCTGATACGTCTCCGAGGTTGAAGCTCGCGTTCTGCGTCTCCATCTGCTGATTGGCTGTCGCGTCGGAGCCGATGGCGACTGTCGCATCGCCGGTAACCGTGCCGCCGCCCGTTATATTCCCGTTTGAAAAGATGTTCCCGATAATCTGCGCCCCGTTCCCCATAGTGACGCCTCCTTCTCCTATCTGTACGCCGTACCGGAAGGCGACAATCGACGTGTTGATGCCGACTGTCGCCTGAACGGTTTTCAGGGCTGTCGGATTCGCGCTGTTCGGCACGAAGCCGGTGGCGGTGACGCGTTTCGTGTTCCCGTCGATACTCGCGACAGAGACGCTGAACTCTCCGTTGCCGAGCGCCGTCCCACTCTCTCCGGAATAATTCCCATCTTGGTTGAGCCCGTAGACGGCCGCATCGATGCCCGCCTCCGCGAGCGCGAGCGCCTGTGCCTCGGCGAGCGCCTGGCGCTCGGCGCGCACTGCGCTCGCGTAATAGCCGAAAAACGCGGACGTGACGGTCATGGCGATGGCGCTCGCGATAAGAACGACGAGAAGAATGTATCCCCGCGCGCGGGGGAGAGGGAGCCGTTTCATATATTCCGCAGGTCGATGCGCTCGCGCATGTGCGTATAGGTCGTCTCCCCGCGCACGGCGGCGCTCGTCGTCGCGGAGACCGTAACGCTCGTTACCGAAGGGAAACTCGGATTGTCATACGTGAAGCTAAGCGCATCGAGCACGTCCGTAAGGCGCTTCTCTCCCGAGGCGCGAGAACTGCCGGGCGCGGCATCAGCGAAGCGGTATGCCTCGGTGCCGGAAGCATGGATGCCGATGTAGTCGTACGCGCCTCCGACGATCGCGCCCGATGCGTCGATGGAGGGGAGCTCGAAGATTGCGGTTGTTGTTCCCGAAGAATAGTTTGCGCCGGCGAACGTGTGGGCCGCGACGACCTGTCTCGCCTGCATCCCCGCGACGCGCGCGGCGTCTACGATGCCGCTTGCGCCAAGTGTCGCTTTAATCGACGCCTGCTGGACGAGAACGACGCGATTGTATACGACGTAGAGACGGGTGATGGCGAGCAGGAGGACTGCGGAAAGGGCGGCCGCGACGAGGACTTCGATGAGCGTAAAGGCGCGGGACATATCAGAGGCCGCCGGATTCGGTAACAAGCGTCGTGAGCGATACGACGCGCGACACGCCGTCCGCGCCCGCCCACGAGACGCCCGCCGACACTCGCTTCGTCGCCGCGTTCCAGTCGGCGATGCTGGTGCTCGCCGTTCCCTGCGGCAGAGATGTGAGCGCGGGGTCGCTGAAGGCGCCTTCCGCGGGAAGCGCGGCGTACCCCAGGGTGCGAAGCTCGCTCAACTTGCCGGCGGCTATGCGAAACGCGATAGTCTCGTATGTCGAATCGCGAGTAATCTTGATGGTCCCGGCGATGATGCTGACAAAGGCGACCGCAGCGCTCATGGTAGCGAGCGCGACCAACATCTCGATCAGGGTGAACCCGCGTCTCTTGTTTGTACAAACCACTGCTGAAGTATAGCAAGCCCTCCGGCTTGCTATACTATAAGTATGCTCATTGTCGCCAATTGGAAGGCATATGTAGAAGACTTCGAGAAGGCGCGAAGCCTCTTCGCGCGCGCGAAGCGGCTTGCGCGCGCTACCGGAAACACTATCGTACTCGCGCCCCCCGCGCCGCTTCTCGGCGCGCTCGCAAGGAAGAATAAATCCCGAGTCGTCTTCGCCGCGCAGGACGTCTCCGCGACGACGGGCGGTGCGGCAACGGGTGAGATAACCGCGCGCGCGTACGCGAGCGCGGGCGCCACCTACGCGATACTCGGGCACTCCGAGCGGAGGGCGGCGGGAGACACCGACGCTATCGTCGCCGAGAAGATGGCGCACGCGCTCGCGCACGGACTCTCTCCTATCCTCTGTGTCGGCGAGCGCGAGCGCGACGGCGAGGGCCGCTACCTCGCGCTGGTACGCGAGGAGCTGACTCGCGCGATCGAGCCACTCGCGCCGAAGGAGCGCGCGCAAGTCATCGTCGCATACGAGCCGCTCTGGGCTATCGGGAAGACCGCCGCCGCCGCGATCGAGCCGAATGACCTCGCTGAAATGGCGCTTTATATCCGCAAGGTGCTCGCGGAGCTTCTGCCGGGAAAGAGCTCCGCGCGCTCGCTCGTCCTCTACGGCGGCTCGGTCGAGCCGGAGAATATCCGCGCGCTCGCGGCCGCCTCCGGCGTCGACGGATTCCTCGTCGGGCACGCCTCGGTCGACATACGCGCGTTCTCGCTTATCGTAAAACAGCTCTCCTGACTGCGGCATGCGCACGATACGGGACATACGGCTGTTCAAGGATATTCCCATCCTGGTACGGGCGGCTCTCAACGTCCCTGTCGAGAACGGGACGGTCGTAAACGACTACCGCCTGCGGCGCGCTCTGCCGAGCATCCGCTATCTCGCCGATCGCGGCGCGCGCGTGGTGCTCATAAGCCATATCGGCACGAAGGATACCGAGACGCTCCGCGCGGCGGCGGAGGCGCTCGGGGAGCTTATCCCAAATGTATCGTTCTTTCCGGAGACGGTCGGAGAGAAGGCGCGCGCGGCCGTCCGCGCGCTCCCTCCCGGGCACGTGCTGGTTCTTGAAAATCTGCGCCGCAACGCCGGAGAAAAGAGGAATGACCCCGCGTTCGCGCGGGAGCTCGCGGCGCTCGCCGATGTCTTCGTCGAAGACTCGTTCGACGCTAGTCATCGCGTACATACCTCCATCGTCGGCGTCCCGAAGCTTCTGCCCGCATACGCCGGACTCCTGTTTGAAGAGGAGGTGCGCGAGCTCTCGCGGGCGCTCTCGCCCGCGAGCCCTTCGCTCGCGGTCATCGGCGGAGCGAAGTTCGGTACGAAGGAAGCGGTGCTTGAGGCTCTTCTCGCGGTATACGATCGCGTCTTCGTCGGCGGCGCGCTCGCGAGCGACTTCCTTAAGGCGGCAGGGCAGGAGGTGGGGAAGTCGCTCGTCTCGAACGCCGATACGCGGGCGCTAGAGAGGATCCTCTCCAACCCGAAGCTGGTAGTGCCGATCGACTCGCTCGTCGTCAGGGCCGACAAAGCTACGGCGGTCGACGCGCGCTCGCACGCGCGCGTCGCGGCGGCGGGAGAGGTGCGACCCGACGACGTTATCCTCGATCACGGCCCTAGCACGAGCGAGCTTCTCGAGAAGATCGCTCGTGGAACAAAGACGATTCTCTGGAACGGCCCGCTAGGCAATTATGAAAACGGATTCGCCGAGGCGACCGAAGCGTTCGCGGAGACGGTAGCCTCTTCGGGCGCACATTCGGTCGTCGGCGGGGGCGACACGATAGCCGCCATAGAGAGGCTCGGGCTCCTGCCGAAGTTCTCCTTTGTCTCCACCGGCGGGGGCGCGATGCTCGACTTCCTCGCGAAGGGCACACTCCCGGGCATAGAGGCCCTGGACAATAACTTATTTACGTAGTATACTTTCCATCAGGAGTACAACAGGGAGGATAACGTATTATGTCCGCAAAAGTCTTTTGGATCTGCTTGGCGGTGCTGGTGCTGACAATCATGTTCGGTGCCGGCTTCTTCGGTGTAAGGTTCGAGAGGGCACTCGTCGCGGCTATCGCCGTCGCGTTCATAGCCGTGGCAGTACGTTCACCCTTCGATGTCGCCATCCCGATGGCGAAGGAAGGCGAAGAGGAGGAAACGTAAAAGAAGAAGCGGTGGGGCGTAGCGGCGCGGGAGTCTTCTGCCGGCATCTGTTACACAGATGCCGGCAACTTGTTTTATGAAAGCGCGGCGCGGAGCTTCTCGGCGTTCTGTGCGAAATCGTTTTTGTCGCCATTCGCCTCATCGCTCGGGAAGACCCAGATGTGCGCGTGCGGCACTTCATCGCCGATAATCTTTGAAAGAATCCATTCGGTACCGAAGGCTTTTCGTTCAGCGAGAGCTATCTTTCTTACCGTTTCGAAATACGCTCCGACATTCGGCACGTCCCAGACCCACTGATAGTGCATCTTCGGGATCACCTGCGTATGCCCCGGAGACTGCGGGTGGATGTCGAGGAAGGCGAGAAATTCGTCGTTTTCAAATACGATGTGCGCCGGTATTTCTTTGCGGACGATTTTGCAGAAGATACAGCCTGCACTGATAGGGGTAGAAGTGTTTTCCATCGGTTGAGTATACAATAACGCGCACGATGTTTCCGTTACACGACCCTCTGCACGAAACACTCCGCGACGAACTCGCCGCGTATGACGACCTCACCGCGGCGCTTCTCGCGCGCCGTGGCGTTCTGACAAAAGAAGAGGCGGAGAAATTCTTAAATCCCTCGTACGACGAGCACCTGCACGACCCGTTCCTGATGACTGACATGTCCCTCGCCGCAGAGCGGCTCGGGACGGCGATTCGTTCAGGAGAACGAATCGCCGTGTGGAGCGACTACGATTGCGACGGCATCCCGGGCGGGGTGCTCCTGCACGACTTCTTGAAGAAGACGGGGGCGAATTTTGAAAATTATATTCCGCACCGCCACGAAGAGGGGTACGGGATGAACGTAAGCGGCATCGAGAAGCTCGCGAGAAACGGCGTGACGCTCGTCGTCACGGTGGACTCCGGCATCACAGATGTCGCGCCGATAGCGCGCGCAAAAGAATTAGGAATGGAAGTGATTATTACCGATCATCATTTACCCCTCCTTCGCCAAGGCTACGAAGGGCAAGCCGGACTCGAACTGCCGGATGCGTTTGCGGTGCTTAATCCGAACGCGCGGCCCGACGAAACGTATCCGTACAAAAGCCTCTGCGGTTCCGGCGTTGCGTGGAAGCTCGTCTGCGCGACGCTAACCATACTACATAATTCGGGCCCCACTTCGCCAAGGCTACGCGGGGCAACCGAGCTGTCGCTCGGTTGGGAGAAGTGGCTTCTTGATATGGTGGGGCTCGCGACCATCGCCGACATGGTCCCGCTTACGGGCGAGAACCGACTACTCGCGACTTATGGCCTACGGGTCCTGCGTAAGTCGCCGCGCATCGGCCTGCAGAAACTGCTCCGCGGAATGCGCGTCGAACAGCGCGCGATTACTGAAGACGACGTCGGCTTTATGATCGCACCGCGCGTGAACGCCGCGAGCCGGCTCGGGAACGCGCGCGACGCCTTCGAGCTCTTCACGACGACCGACGAGAGCAGGGCAGACGAGCTCGCGAAAAAATTAGAGAAGATGAACAGAGAGCGCAAGGCGCAAGCCGGCGCGATCACGCGCGCGGTGCACACGCGGATTAAAGAGCGTGGCGAAGTGCGGAGTATCATCGCGCTCGGCGACCCCGAGTGGCGCCCCGCGCTTCTCGGCCTCGTCGCGAACACGATCGCCGACGAATACGAGCGGCCGGTCTTCCTTTGGGGGAGAGAAGGGAACATGAGCCTGAAGGGCTCGGTGCGGAGCGGAGGCGCGGTGCATACGCTCGAACTCATGCAAGCGACAGAGAACACCTTCGCACAATGCGGCGGCCACGCGGCCGCGGGCGGTTTCACCGTGCTCGATACTGAAGTATTTTTCCTTGAGGATCGTCTTGTCGAGGCGCACGCGAAACTGACGGAAGGGAAAATCGCAGACGATGATCTCGCGCTTCGCGCCGACGCCGTCATCACGCCCCTCGAAGCGACCGAAGATTTTCTGAAAAAGATAGGGCGGCTCGCACCCTTCGGCCAAGATAATCCTAAACCCGTGTTCTTGCTCCGCAATGTCGTCGCAAGAGAGATTTCACGCTTCGGAAAAGCGCAGGAGCATCTGAAAATAAAAATCGATGTCGATGAAAGTCGGCGCACTGTAGATGCCGTCACGTTTTTCGCCAAAGGCGCGATCGCGCGCGCGACGAGTACGCTCGCGCACGGCTCTCGCATAAACCTGCTCGCTCACCTTGAGCGCGACACGTTCAGTCACGGCAATCCCGTCCGCCTGCGCCTTCTGGATATACGTCCAATCTAATCGCCGCCGGCTCGCGGTGTATACTGCCCAAATGCAATTCACCATCCACGCTGACGGCGGATCGAGAGGGAACCCGGGGCCAAGCGGGGCGGGCGCGCTGATACGCGACCACTTAGGGAACGCGGTCGCGAGCGTCTCGCAATTCCTCGGCACGCGCACAAATAATTATGCCGAGTACGAGGCGGTCATCCTTGCGTTCCACGAGCTTGCAAAGCTTGTCGGGAAGAAAGCGGGGGAGACCAGTGTGATGGTGAAGATGGACAGCGAGCTCGTCGTGAAGCAGATGAAGGGCGTCTATAAAGTGAAGCACCCGATAATGAAGGCACAGTACGCGCGGCTCCTCCAGACCGCCGGAGCATTTAAGAATGTTTCATTCGCACACGTCCCGCGCGCCGAGAACTCCGACGCCGACGCCCTCGCGAACGAAGCGATGGATCGTCGTTCGTAATCTCCACGCACCTTAATTCACGCTATAGCGTAAAATAAGGTGCACGACGTTTTATGAGTTTTCTTATCGCCATCGTTTCGGGATTTGCGAGCGGAATATTTTCCCGCTCGCTTTTTTATTTCGGATGGGAACCGATCGCGTTCGTACTCCTGCTCGCGGCGATTCTTGTCGTCGTCCCGAGAATGTTTGCGGATACGTCGCGCCTTGCGTACTCGCTTGGCGCGATTTTCTTTTTATGCGGCGCGCTCGGGATGCTGCGCACCGCGGCGACCGATACTCCATTGCCGGATGCTTTTGTGCGCGACCTGAAGCATCGTGTGCAGTATGAAGCGGTAGTGGTCGGCGACCCCGACGTACGCGAGAAGAATCAGCGCATCGCGCTTGCGGTGGGGGACACGGGAATGTTGGCGGTGATGCCCCTATCTGCCGACGTGAAGGTCGGCGATCGCGTGCGCGTCTACGGCACGCTCTCTCTGCCGCATGCATTTGAAACAGATAACGGCAGAACCTTCCGTTACGACAAATACCTGGAGGCGCGCGGCATCAGCTTTCTTATCCAATACGGATCGATACATACCGTGGCCCCGGCTCCTTGGTATTCAGTCCCGGCCGCTCTAGCGCGCATTAAGCATTCATTTCTCGACGGACTCAACCGCGCATTGCCGAGACCCGATTCGGCGCTCGCGGGCGGTATCGTCATCGGCGGCAAGCAGGGGCTCGACGTCGAGCTCCAAGACGCTTTTATCCGCTCGGGGCTCGTACAGATCATCGTGCTCTCCGGCTACAACGTGATGATCGTCGCCGAATGGGTGATGGCCTTCTTCGCGCTCCTTGCACTGCCGCGACGGCTCCAGTTCTTTGCGGGCGGTGCGGCGCTCCTCCTCTTTGTCGGCATCGCCGGCATCAGCGCCACGGCGGTGCGCGCCGCGATTATGGCGGTCATCGCGCTTTATGCGAGAGCGACCGGCCGCTCCTACGCCGCGAGTCGCGCGCTCCTTGTCGCCGTCTTCTTCATGCTCCTGTGGAATCCGCTCTATCTCGCCTTTGACCCTGGCTTCGGCCTCTCGGTCGCCGCGACCGCCGGCATCATCTGGCTTGCGCCGCTCATCGAAGCGCGTCTCGGGCGCCTATGGCCCTTTTTAAAAAATACAATCGCGACGACGCTCGCCGCGCAGATCTCGGTATTGCCGCTTCTGCTCTACAACATCGGGCTCTTCTCGCTCGTCGCCCTGCCGGCGAACATCCTGGTGAACCCGCTCGTCCCGCTCGCGATGGCCTCTGCCACCGCCGCTGGCGTGGTAGGCATGACCATCGGACCCCTTGTTCCGTTTATCTCGGTCGTCGTCGGCTATCCTACGCACGTCCTGATGCGGTATTTCATCTTTATCGCAGAGGAGAGCTCCGCGCTCCCGTTCGCGGCGTTCGATCTGCCCCTATTCTCCTTCTGGCTCGTGCTCCTCGCGTATGCGGCGCTCATCTACCTTGCCGCTTCGAAACGCTTCTCGACCACCGACCAATTAAGGTTCGCAAAGAAGGCATCGATATAATTCTTCTTCTCGGCCGGTACATAGTCCACCATATAAGCGTGCTCCCAGAGGTCGAGTGCGAGCAGGATAGAGAGGCCGGCAAGCTGGCCAAGTTCGTGATCGTTTACAAAAACAGTGTGGAGCGTGTTTGCGCGCGAGTCGGCATACACGATAACCCAGCCGATGCCGCGACTCCCCGCGACTTCTCGAATGTGTGCTTCTAAACTCTCCTCGCCGCTTGTGGTGAGCGAAGTCGAACCATACTTTTCCTTTATTGTCTTTACGAGCGCACCATCAGCCGTGAGGGAAGTTAAACTTCCCTCAAACTGCTCGAAGTAGAGCTCGTGCAGGCGCATGCCGTTAAACTCGAACGCGAGACGGCGTCGAAGCTCCGCGGCGATATAAGGATCGAGCTCCGCTGTTCCTTCGCGCGCCGCATGGAGCTTCTCTGTGATGATATTTACGTGCTTCACGTAGCCCTCGTAGAGCGCGAGATGCACCTTAATCTGCTTCTCTGACAGCCCCGGTAGGGCGGGGAGGTTGAATGTCTTTGGTGTGTAGGTCATAGGCATATACTGTATCATCGTCTTGATAAGATGCTGGGGATGATTATACTCATCGCCAGATGAACTAATCCGCAATTTGAAGGAGGGCGCAATGAAGCCATTAGGGAATCGTCTGGAAAAGTTTTTCTCGGAGATGGGAATATCCCCTGACGAGGCGCGAGACATCAGCATAACCGCCGTCGAGGACTTCGTCGCCTCGGCGCTTGACCAGAAGAAAAGCACTGTGATCTTGCGGTACTTCGGCATCAACCGCGAGAAGGGGGAGAGTTCGAGAGCCATCGGGCTCGAATTCGGCATCAACGAGAAGGGGGTGGTGTCGCTCCGCAAGAGCGCCCTCCGCACGCTCAAGTGCCCCGCGCAGAGGGAACGACTCTTCGCGCTCATGCGTAGAGAGGAGGAATCGAAAAAAATTCTCAGCCTTTTGCTCGGCATCTCCTGACGCGGCCTCCGGCCGCGTTTGTTTTTTTGATTATATAAACGTCAGATGGCCCCCGCCTTCTTGAGCGCAGCGAAGGCGCCGTTCTTCTTGATGGTCTTGAGACCCTTGACCGAGACGTCCACGATGATGGTCTTGCCGATCTCGGCGACGTAGATGCGCCGCTTCTGGAGGTTGGCCTTCCTGCGCACCTTGCCGGTGGGGTTAAATTGCGTCGCGCGGGTGCGGTTAGAGTACCGCCCGCCGATCTGCGTGCTCTTACCAGTAATCTCGCATTGCCGTGCCATAGTCGCCGCATGGTAGCATTACGATACGAAACGAGCAACATGGATATCGCCCTCGCCCTTATCGTTCTTATTCTCTCGGTCATCGCCCACGAGGTCGCGCACGGCTATGCCGCAGACTCACTCGGCGACCCGACCGCGCGGCTCGCCGGCCGCTTGACCCTTAATCCGTTCCCGCACATCGACCTGATGGGCTCTATCGTCCTTCCTTCTCTCCTCGTCTTTACGAATTCGCCGATACTCTTCGGTTGGGCGAAGCCGGTACCCTATAACCCGTACAATTTAAGAAGCCAGCGTTGGGGAGAGACGCTCGTCGCGATCGCGGGAAGCGCGACCAATATCCTTCTCGCCGTCGTGTTCGGACTCCTTGTCCGCTTCGGCCCGGCAATCGGGATAGACCAGGCCGCGCTTTCTCTGGCCGCGACTATCGCGTTCATCAACCTTTTCCTCGGCCTCTTCAATCTCATCCCGTTTCCTCCGCTTGACGGCTTCACCGCCCTGCGTTCAGCCCTCCCCTGGCACCTCTCCTCCGGCCTGAACCGCTTTGAACAGGCTGTCCGCGGAGCGAACATCCTCTCACTCATCCTTTTCCTTATCATCTTCTCCTACGCTTTTGCGGCGCCGTTCTTTAATCTCATCCTTTGGCTGTTTAAGCTCATCACCGGCGGTGCTTGACCGGCGTTCTTCACTCCTGCTGCATTCGTCTGCGCATATTGCTGATATACTGGGGCGAATGGAGTACCAGGTACCGCAGTTTATCGAAATAGAAGACAAAATCGTCGGGCCGCTCACCCTGAAGCAATTCATCTATATCGCCGGAGCGGCGGGCCTCTGCGTCGTCTTCTTCGTGTATACGCCGACAATACTCGCCTTTCTCCTCTCGGCGCTCGTCGTCATATTCGCGGGCGCGCTCGCTTTCTATAAGGTAAACGGCAAGCCGTTTATCGAGGTGCTCGAAGCCGGATTCAACTATTACACCGGTTCGAAGCTCTTTCTCTGGAAGCGCCAAGATAAGCCCGATGCTACGGCGGCGCCCGAGGAGCCGATCCGGAAAAGCGTCCCGAAGCTCACCCGAGGCAAGCTCTCCGAGCTCGCGTGGTCGCTCGACATACAGCGGCCGGCGGCCGGCGCAGAGCGCATAGAGCGCACACACTAGCATGACGACGAAAACGGCGGGCGCCACACAGCAGTTCGTCTCGGTGAAGGAGATACGAAACGGCACCATCATCCTGAAAGACGGCGGGTACCGAGGCGTGCTTATCTGCTCCTCGATTAACTTCGGACTCAAATCCGCCGACGAACAGCACGCTATCACGCTCGGCTTCCAGAATTTCCTCAATACGCTCGATTTCTCGATCCAGATCGTCGTCAACTCGCGCAAGATGGACCTACGCCCGTATCTCGCGCTCCTCGGAGAGAAGGAGGCGGAGCAGAAGACCGAGCTCATGCGAATCCAACTGCGCGAGTATATCGAATTCGTCCGGTCGTTTGCCGACCAGGCGAACATTATGACGAAATCGTTCTATATCGTCGTGCCGTATTCTCCGCGCATCTCCGCCGCCGACACCCTCAACTTCTTCCGGCGGGGGAGCGGGCAGACGAAGACTGCCGCCGCGGAGACGTCGTTCGAGGAGAGCCGCATCCAGCTCGCCCAGAGGATGGCGCTCGTCGCCGGAGGACTCTCCGGCACGGGCGTCCACGCGGTGCCGCTCGGCACCGAGGAGATTATCGAGCTCCTGTATCGCGCCTTCAACCCGGGCGAGTTGGAGAATCCGATCCGCCTCGACGCATGACATTCACATTTTTAAATATTTAAATATTCCATCATGTCCCTCCTCGATTTCCTCAACCGCAAGAAAGAAGAAGCTCCGTCCGTCGTGCCGGTCTTGCCGAAGGATATCTACCGACAGAGCTCTCTGGATCTCGTCGATACCATCGCCCCGACGGCGCTTAAAATAGGCTCGCGCGAGCTCGAGCTCGGAGAGAAGTTCGTCCGCGCCTTCTATACCATCTCCTATCCGCGCTTCCTCTCCGACAGCTGGTTCTCGCCAGTCATCAACCTCGACCAGGT
>CAYHFY010000001.1:6334-18776 GCA_964356085.1 uncultured Candidatus Saccharibacteria bacterium | reverse complement strand
GCGATGGTGATGAGCACCGAGGAGCTGGCGACGGTCTTCCACATCCCTTCAAGCGGTATCCAGACGCCAGGACTCGCCCGCATCCAGTCGGCCACCGGCGAGGCGCCGTCTAATCTGCCTGTCTGATCGCATGGATACGTTCAAGCGATACGTCCGTGCCGTTTCGGCGGTGCTCGAAAAGCGCCTCGGACGCTTTTGGCGGCTCTGGACGCTCGCCCTCATTCTTGCGGTGCTTATCGGCGCGTACCGCCTCACACTTGCGCCGCCCGCAGACTTTCCGTTGGAGAGCGTCGTGAGCATCGCGCGCGGCGCGTCGGCGTCCGAGATCGCGGAGGAGCTCGGCGACAGGAGCATCGTCGCGCATCCATCCCTGCTCCGGTTCGCCCTGCGCATCTCGGGGACGGGCGATCGGGTGCAGGCCGGAACTTACCTTTTCTCCGCTCCGGAGAACCTGCTTGTCGTCGCGTATCGCCTGGCCGCAGGCGCGTATGGGCATCCGCCCGTGCGTCTCACGCTCCCCGAAGGAGAGACTGCGCGAGATCTCTCGGAGCGCGTGAATGCGGCGTTCCCGGATATCAGAGCGAGCGTCTTTCTTGCCGAAGCTCGGCCGTACGAAGGGTACCTCTTCCCCGATACATATTTTTTCCTCCCTTCGGCGAGCGCCGACGACATCGTCGCGAGTATGAGGAAGAACTTCGACGCGAAGACCGCGCCGCTTACAGACGCGATCGCCCTGTCCGGACGTTCGCTCTCCGACATCGTCGTCCTCGCTTCGCTTATTGAGCGAGAGGCGCGCACGAGCGCGGCGAAGCGCATGGTGGCAGGCATCCTCCTGAACCGTCTCGCGCTCGGCATGCCGCTCCAGGTCGACGCGGTGTTCGGCTACATCTACGGACGTGACACCTACTCGCCCTCGCTTGAAGACCTCAAGGTCGATTCGCCCTACAACACGTACACGCACAAAGGCCTCCCGCCGGGGCCGATAGCCAACCCGGGTCTCGAGAGCATCGAAGCGGCGCTCTATCCGACAAAGACGGACTATCTGTATTACCTCACCGGCAAGGATGGCGTGATGCGCTACGCGACGACCTACGCCGGCCACCAGGCCAACCGCAGGAAGTATTTGGATTAGACAAAAGGACTAATTAAGCGTACTCTCCGCCTCGGAGCGATTAGCTTGTTTCCATCATCTATTTACGAGGGGGCATAATGTCTCAAGAAAAATCTGTAATCGGGAGTCTGGTCTTTTCTGCTCCAAATCCTCTTGACGGGAATCACGGGCTAGGGCTGGTCGTAGACCAGGAGGCCGGGAAGAACTGGGCCGAAAAAGACCCTTGCATCGAGTACGATATCCCCGAAGAATACGGGCCGCTTCTTGTCCGGGTTCTCGGACTTAAGCTGACGACAGGGAGAGCACTCTACAAGAGTAGCCTGCCGGAACGGGAACCATGCGGGACGGAAACCGTGCGGTGGGCTTTTGTCCAAACAAAACCCAATCCGCTCTGGGTCGTTGCTGGACCTAGCGTGGAATCGATTGAGGATTTTTTGCGACAGTGCAGACTTTTCGGCACGTTCGGGATAGGAGAACCGACGTTTCTTCACGAGGTTGCTTTGCTGGTCGAGTACCTTCGTGGAGTTACAAGAACGAAAGAAGCGATGTCCCACTTCGACAGACAGTTCTTCGCAATGCTCAGGGACGTTCTCCCGCGATGACGAGCGGGTTGTGTGCGACGCAGGTCTGCCGTAAGGCGGACCTGTTTCTATATGTAGATACGTGTTTAGATAAGGGATATGGACGTACGCGGAAAGAAGATTTTCGTCGGGTTATCCGGGGGTGTCGATTCGGCTGTCTCGGCGGCGCTTTTGAAACAGGCGGGTGCGCTCGTAACGGGGGTGTTTATTAAGGGCTGGTACCCGCCCGGGATGCCGTGCACCTGGGCGGCGGAACGCCGTGATGCGATGCGGGTGGCGGCACGACTGCGTATCCCATTTTTAACGCTTGATGCGAGCGCGGAGTATAAGAAGAGCGTCATAGACTACCTGCTTTCCGAGTACCGCGCGGGGCGGACGCCGAACCCGGACGTGATGTGCAATAGGGAAGTAAAGTTCGGTGCGTTCTACCGTTTCGCGAAAATGCATGGAGCAGATGCTATCGCGACCGGGCATTACCGCGCCGGCGAGAAAGACCAGAGTTATTTTCTCTGGGCGGTGCCGAAAGATATTTTGGCGCAGGCGATATTTCCGGTAGGGAATTTCGAGAAAGAGAGGGTGCGCGCGCTCGCGAAGAAATATAATCTGCCGGTCGCGGAAAAGAGAGACAGCCAGGGTATCTGCTTCCTCGGGAGCGTCTCGGTCAAAGAATTCTTAGAACAGGAGTTCGGGACCGATAATCCGGCGCTCCTCTACACTATCGGACAAAAGGCCGAAGGCGGGTATGTCATAGCGAAAGATATCGAGAAGAAAGAAATCAAAGTCTCAAAGACGCGCGCCGAAGGCGCGCGTGAGATCGGGTTTACGGGAGCGAACTGGTTCCAGGAGCCTGACAGCGCGCAAATCTTTGCGCAATACCGCTATCGCGGACCGCGCATCGCGGGCCGCGTCGAGGAGGGCCGTTTCATAAGCGATGAACCTTTGCCCGAGATGCCCGCGCCCGGTCAGTCCATCGTCTTCTATCGCGACGGCGAGCTTGTCGGTGGTGGTAGTATTGTCGTATGAGACATTCCCGCCTTTGGCTCGCCGCGACCATCATCGCGCTCGCTCTTATTATCGGCTTCGTCCTCTCGGTGCCGCGCACTCGGGATGTCGGGGATACGGCTCTGCCTCGGAACGTCGATGTGAGCGTGCCATCCGTCGCACTCCGCGACTCCTTTAAGAAGGGTGTGCATACCATCACCGGATCGATCGAGGCGCCGAACGCCTGCGCCGTTGTTTCCGCGAATGCGCTGTTTCTAAACGAAGCGTCAAGCACCGAGAGCATCCTACTCGAGATTTCCTTACCGGAAGATTCTGGCGTCTGCCTCCAGATACCTACTCCGATAAGCTTTTCGGCGGCGGTGAACGCTCCGGCGGATCTACCGATTGCCGTTACGGTCAACGGCGCGCCGGCGACCGCGACGGCGTTATGACGACGCTCCCGGCCATCGTTAAGGCGGATGGGACGAAAGAGATTTTCGACCCGGCGCGCCTCGAAGTCTCGCTTCGCAGGGCGGGCGCGGGCGAGCATACGGCGCGTCGCATCGCCGAGATGATTACCGGCACCGTCGTGCCGGACGCCACGTCGAAGGAGATATACGCGCGCGCTTTCGCGCTCCTGCGCAGGACTGCGCGGCCTCTCGCCGCGCGCTACGCTCTCCGCCGCGCGCTTCTCGAGCTTGGGCCCTCCGGGCATCCCTTCGAGGATTTCATCTCGCATCTGTATCGCGCAGAGGGCTGGCAGGTCGAGACGCGGAAGATCATCCGCGGGAAGTGCGTATCACACGAAGTCGACTTTTATGCATCGCACAAAGAGCAGAATGAATTTCTCGCCGCCGAACTCAAATATCATAACGATCCCGGATACAAGACCGACCTGAAAGTCGCGCTTTACGTAAAGAGCCGTTTCGACGACATCTTCGCCTGCGATCCCTCGGTGCGCACCTGCCCCCTCAACCGCGGCATACTGGTTACCAACACTAAGTTTACCTCCGAGGCTATCGCCTACGCCGAGTGTTCCGGCGTCGAACTGCTCGGGTGGGGATACCCGGTAAACGACAGTCTCTTTGCGCGGATGAGCCGCGCGGCGGTATATCCCGTAACCGCGCTCACCGGCCTTTCTCGCGCCGAGAAGCGGCTTCTTATCGAACGCGGCATTATCGCCGTCGACGAGATCCTGCGCGATCGGCGCGCGCTTGACCCGATCCACCTCTCGAGCGGGAGGGTGGGAGAGCTTCTCGCGGAGATAGACGGCCTGCTCGCGCTCTCGCCGGCGCCGTATGATATTGTGTCCGTATGATACAGCGATTCTCCGCAAGCTCCTTCGTCGCCGGCGTGATGTTCGGCGCGCTTCTCGCGGGCGCGTGGTTCTTCCGCGACGCCGGCGGCTTGCCGCTTACGGCAGAGCTCCCGGCGTTCTCCCCCGCAGATGCCGGTTCTCTCGTGCCTGAAAGCGGCGCGGTCTCCGTCGCCGATCAGCCCTCCGGAGAGACTGTCATCGTCGAGTCGGTGACGGTGCCGCCGCCGGGCGTTTGGGTCGCGGTGCGCGAGATGGACGGGAATAATCTCGGAAACGTTCTCGGCGCGACGCGCATCGTCGGCCCGCGCAGTTCCGTCGTCGTTGCGCTCCTTCGCGCGACCGAGCCGAGCCGTTCCTACGCGATCGAGCTGTACCGCGACGACGCCGGCGGCACCTTCGACCCCTTGATCAACAGTGTTTATGTCGATTTCGATACGGGCGCGCGCGTCGTCGCGTATTTCGCGACGACCGAATAATATGGCGCGCGCATCTAAAGCGGGAGGTGCCCGCGGCCCGTTCGACCCCTCGTCTCCGGAGCCGTTTAAAGTGAGCCGTTCCAAGATCGACCTCTTCACCGAGTGCCGCCGCTGTTCGTATCTCGACCTGCGGCTCGGCGTGAAGCGTCCGTCGATGCCCGCGTTTACCCTTAATAACGCGGTCGATGAGCTTCTCAAACGCGAGTTCGACATCCATCGCGCCAAAGGGAGCAAGCATCCGCTCGTAGAGCGCTACGGCCTCGACGCGGTGCCGCTCGTCGACGATCGGATGGAGGAGTGGCGCGACGCGCTCCGCCGAGGCATCAGCTATCTCCACGAACCGACGAACATCCTCGTACGGGGCGGCATCGACGATGTCTGGGTCAATCCGGCGGGAGAGCTCATCATCGTGGACTATAAGGCGACGAGCAAGAAGGTGGGGCCGAGCACGGAAGACGATCTCTACGATTCGTATAAGCGCCAGCTGGAGATCTACCAGTGGCTCTTCCGTAGAAACGGCTTCGCCGTCTCGCCGACCGCATACTTCGTCTACGTGAACGGGAAATCCGATGCGGCGGCGTTTGACGGAAAGCTTGAGTTCGATATCGAGCTTATCCCGTATACGGGAAGCGACACCTGGGTCGAGCCGGCTGTCTTCGATATGAAAGAGATGCTGATGAGCGACGAGATCCCGCCTGTCGGGACGTCCTTCGGTGGCGGGCCCTGCGAACACTGCACGTACCGCGAGAACGCCGGCAAAGCGCTTCGCGACCTTCATGCCAAAAATAAGCAGAAGGGGTAGCATACCCGTATGAAGAGCCTGTTCGCCGAAAAAGTCAGGGAGGTTGTACGAAGTATTCCGAAGGGCGAGACACTACCCTATATGGTAGTAGCCGAGCGGGCGGGGAATCCTCGTGCCGCACGGGCTGTCGGCACGATTATGAAAAACAATTATGACCCGACGATACCCTGCCACCGCGTCATCCGCAGTGATGGGGCGCTCGGCGGCTACAATCGCGGCGTTTCCCAAAAGCGGGAGACCCTTCTTGAAGAAGGCGCGATATGCAAGTGAAGATAGAGCCGTCGTGGGCGGCGCATCTTACGGGGGAGTTCGAGCAGGCGTATTTTAAAGAGCTTACTGATTTCGTAAAGAAAGAATATAAAGAGGGACAGGTGTATCCTGCGCCCAAGAATATATTTCGCGCGTTCGACTTGTGTCCATTTGAAAAAGTAAAAGTCGTGATACTCGGCCAAGACCCGTATCACGGCGCGGGCCAGGCCAACGGTCTCGCCTTCGCCGTCGATGAAGGTACGAGACTCCCTCCATCGCTTCAAAACATCTTTAAGGAAATCGAGAGCGATCTCGCTTGTGTAAGTCAGACTTACACAGAACACAGTGGGGATTTGACGAGATGGGCCAGGCAGGGCGTCCTACTGCTCAATGCGACGCTGACCGTCCGCGCGAGTGCCGCCGGCTCGCATCAGGAAAAAGGGTGGGAACAGTTTACCGACGCTGTCATCCGCGCGCTTTCGGAAAAGCGCGCGGGGCTCGTCTTCCTGCTCTGGGGTAACTACGCTAAAGCGAAAGGCGCGCACATCGACCGCGCGAAGCATCTCGTGCTCGAAGCCCCGCACCCCTCGCCTTTCTCCGCCGCTTCCGGCTTCTTCGGCTGTAAGCACTTCAGCAAGGCGAACGACTACCTCACCGCCCATAACGAACCCCCTATCGATTGGTGCTGACTGGTCGGCCGCACCCATGTTGGACGTACCACGTCCAACATGGGTGCGGCCATCGTGAGTTCAATAAGTAACTGCACCACCTCCGCTAAACTGAGACATATGGCACATTAGCAAGTCTTCAGAAGCCGTCTGATACCATTCAGCGGCTGAAGAAGCGGCGCGCTCGCGAGGACATAATCCTTGCGGGCGCGCTTTATTTCCTTTGTCGGAATTAATCTCCTATAGGTTACTATTTCCGACATCGAGGAGTGAGGGTTTTATTGATGCGATGGCTGACGCGGTGGTACACTCACCAGATGAATCACACGCCACAGATAAAGCGGGCGATACAGTTTGCGGCGCGCAAGCACCACGGACATTTACGCATCTCAAATTCCGACGGACCTCTGCCGTATGTCACGCATCTTTTTTCGGTCGCCCTCCTTGTCGCCGAAGACGGGGCGGATGACGACGTTGTCACCGCGGCACTCCTCCATGACACGCTTGAAGATACCGATACGACACGCGAAGAAATTGTGGCGGTTTTCAACGAGCACGTCGCGGAGCTCGTAGAGTCGGTGAGCGAGACAAAAGAGAAGGATGGAAAAAGTATCGGATGGAAAGAATACAAGCAGGACTACCTCGCGCTCCTGGAGCGCGCGAGCGAGGATGCGCTCATCGTCGCTATCGCGGACAAGGTGGACAATGTTGAAAGCCGGATAGAGGAATACGAGAAGGAAGGAGAGGAGTTCCTAAAGCGTTGGAAGCGTCCGAACGAAGACTATTTGTGGTTTTATGGAGAGTCGCTTCGCATCGCGCAGGCGCGCCTGCCGGAACATCCGCTCACGAAACGTTACGCCGAGGCGCATGCGCGGCAGTGTGGTATGCTCCCAAGGTCATCATGAAGCGCAACCGATACGGGAAAGCCGATTTTGAATGGATAAAATGGGACGAGGCGGATTTCAAACGTATTGCCGCCGATATTGTCCGCCGGAAGAAGAAAGCCTATGCCGCGATACGGGCTATCCCTGCCCTCAAACGCACCTTTGAGAACACGGTCTATGCGCTTGAGGCTGCTGATGACCAGGTTTCGGACGAGCTGAACCGCATCAGTCTCCTGAAAGAAGTCAGTACCAATCCGAAAATACGGGCCGCAGCGTCGGCAATGCTTGAATCGCTCCAAAAACAGCTCGTAGAGATCGAGTTTGATCCGCGGATGTATGCGGCAATGAAGGAGTACGCGAATAAGAAAGAGAAACTTCACAATCCGGAGAAACTTCTTTTTGAAGATTTGATGAAAGGGTATGCGCGCATGGGCTTTGATTTGCCGAAAACGAAACAGGAGAAGATCAAGGCAAACATCAAAATGCTTGGTAGACTGTCGCTCGCTTTTGCTCGCAATCTGAACGAACACCAAGATTATATTCTCGTTACTGAAGCGGAATTGGACGGACTGCCGGAAAGTTATCGTTCGAATCTCGCGAAAGTGGGAGACAAGTTCAAGATAACTATGGCATATCCGGATGTACATCCGTATATGGCCGGCGCGCACGACCAGAATCGCAGAAAGGAACTTCTTGAAAAATTCACTCGCCGCGGCGGGATGAAAAACGTCGCGCTCCTCAAAAAGATGTTCCGTCTTCGGGCCGAGAATGCGGAACTGCTCGGTTATAAGAACCATGCGGACTTTCAGACCGAACTCCGGATGGCGAAGTCGGCGGCGAATGTGTGGCGTTTTATACATGATCTCGAACGACGCACTCGGAAACAGGCGGCGCGCGATCTCGCGATGCTTAGGGCCGACAAGCGCCGCCGCGCCGGAGACCCGAAGGCGGTGCTCGCCGCGCACGATATCGCCTATCTTTTCAAGCAGATACGCAAAGAGAGATTCGATATTGATTCGGACGTCGTGAAAGAATATTTTCCGTTTGAACACGTGAAGCGGGCGACACTGGACGCATATCAGAAACTGCTCGGTGTCGTTTTCAAGCGGCGCACGGATATAAAGCTCTGGCATCCCGATGTCCAGATGTATGACGTGTACGATGTTCGTGACGGTTATATATCGTCCTTTATTCTCGATCTCTATCCGCGCGAGGGGAAATACGGCCATGCGGCCGCATTTGAAATAATCTATGGCCGACAGGAAGGAGAATCATACCGACCTCCGCTCGCCGCAATGGTTACGAACTTTCCAAAACCGAACGCGGTGAATCCGTCGCTCATGAGTCACGGCGAGGTGGAGACTTTTTTCCACGAATTCGGCCATATCATGCACTTCGCGCTCACGAAGGCGAAGTATCGCGCGCAATCCGGTTTCAGTGTCGCAATGGATTTCGTGGAAGCGCCGTCGCAGATGCTTGAGAACTGGGTGTGGGATGCGAAGATGCTCAAGCGCCTCTCGAAGCATTACAAGACCGGCCGCCCGATGCCGAAGATTCTCATCGAGAAGATTATCAATGCTCGCCTCTTCGGCGAGGCGTGGAGCGTGCGCAGTCAGCTCGTGCTCGCTTCGCTCGACCTTATTATCCACACGAAAGGCGCAAAGGATCCGGTCGCTTTGTATGCGAAGCTAAACAAAAAACTGATGGGCATCACGCCGCCTGCGCGCCAGCTCTGGATCGCCGGTTTCGGCCACATCGCAGGCGGATATGACGCAGGGTATTACGGCTATCTCTGGTCCAAGGTCTATGCCGAAGATATGTTCAGCCGTTTTGCGAAAGAAGGCATACTTAATCCAAAGATTGGTCGCGATTATCGACGATGGATACTTGAGAAAGGTTCCAGTGAGGATGAGATAGATCTCGTGCGCGGATTCTTAGGCCGTGCACCAAATAACAAGGCATTCTTAAAATCCATCGGGGCATAATTCGATCCCACTCGTTTCGCCTGTGATTTGCATCCGGAAGCAGGATGCCGTATCGTCAACACGGACGAATCGTTCTGCGCACGGCGGTGCCGTGTGCCACACCATTCTGTGGGAGATGATCGTGAATAATGAGAATATTCTGAAAGGAGCCAAGACGGCGTTCTTCCGGGCAATGCTCGCCGGTTGGGCTGGTGATGCAAAGGCTGAGCCTGTCCCCGGAGAGTCGGGCTTCAAGCGGACGTTGTGCCAGGTTGGCGATTTCTTCGTAATCGACAAGTACGGAAAGGGCCGCGGTTCGAACGCCGCGGTCGGGATGACGACCATCTGGTACTTCGACGAACCAGTCTGGTCCATGTCCTACGAGGGGCACTACCGGAAGGACGAGATACCCTTCCTGAAAAGCCTGCTTGTCGAGGCCTATGAGAATGGCGTGTTCTGCGGCGGCCGTGGCCGTCCTATCGCTATGAGCGACGATACCCTCCTACTCTACTCCAACGACCAGCGTACTGGCAGTACATTTTCGCGCTTCGCGGGTCGCGAGCAGATCATCGTCTGCGCCAATGGCGATCAACTCGGCCAGCACGGATACCGCGGCGGGTCGCTCTTGTCCAGGAGCTAGTTCGACGCAATCCGTTACCAGTACGCCGCCCATCCCTCGCGGGATGCGGCGGCGTTGTTTTTTATATCGAATCAGCATGCTATCTTTTCTTCATATGACAGTATCGGAAGTACGCAAGCGATACTTGGATTTCTTTAAGGCGCGGGGGCACGCGATTATCCCGAGCGCGCCTATCGTGCCCGAGAATGACCCGACTACGCTTTTTACCTCGAGCGGGATGCAGCCGCTTGTGCCGTACCTCCTCGGCGAGCCGCATCCGGAAGGCAACCGGCTCGCCGACTCGCAGATGTCGTTTCGGGCAGGCGACATAGAAGAAGTGGGGGACAATCGTCACACGACTTTTTTTGAAATGTTGGGGAACTGGAGCCTCGGCGATTACTTCAAGCAGGAACAGTTGCCGTGGGTCTTCGAATATCTCACCGATGCGGAACACGGGCTCGGGCTCGACCCGCAGAAGCTCTACGTCACCGTCTTCGACGGCGACGAGAGCGCGGGAATGACGCTTGATACCGAGGCCGTCGAGATTTGGAAAAGACTCTTCTCCGAGAAGGGTATCGAGGCGGAGCTTGCGCGTATCGGCACCGAGGAGGAGGGATACGAGAAGGGTCTGCAGGGTGCGCGCATCTTCTCCTACGGCGCGAAGAAGAATTGGTGGAGCCGTTCTGGCACGCCGGACAAGATGCCGGCAGGGGAGCCGGGCGGCCCTGATTCTGAAATCTTCTACGACTTCGGCACCCCGCACGACCCGAAGTGGGGCAGGGAGTGCCATCCGAACTGCGACTGCGGGCGCTTTATGGAAATCGGCAACTCTGTGTTTATGGAATACGTGAAGACTGCTAATGGCTCGTTCGCTAAGCTCCCGAAACAGAACGTCGACTTCGGCGGCGGCCTTGAGCGGCTTACAGCGGCGACAAATGACAATCCGGATGTATTTCTCATCGACGTTTTCGACGCGGCGCGCGCCGTCCTCGAGTCCCGTTCCGGTCAGAATTATCGAAGTCAGACTTCGGTAGAAAAGTCATTTAGGATTATTCTCGATCATACGCGCGCCGCGTTGTTTATGCTCGCCTCGGGCATCCGGCCGAGTAATACCGAACAGGGTTATGTCCTGCGCCGCCTTATCCGCCGCGCCATCCGCGAGGCGGACAAGCTCGGCATAAAGGATGCGGTGCTCGCTGAAGTCGCCGAAGAGTTCGGCGCGGCGTATGCCGAGCACTACCCGTTCGTAAAAGAAGCAGCACAAACTATTCGCGAAGAATTGGGAAAGGAAGAAGCGCAGTTCCGAAAGACACTCTCAAATGGCTTGAAAGAAATTGAACGGATGGAAAGAGTGGGCGCGTTTGGTCATATCTCACAAGATTCAGATTTAAAAATCCATAATCGCGTAGATGCGACGAAAGCATTCCACATATTCCAATCATTTGGTTTTCCATTGGAACTTATCCAGGAGGAACTCGGGCGACGAGGATTGTTAGTTGATGAAGAAGAATTTAAAAAAGAGTTTGAAGGGCACCAGGCGCTTTCGCGCGCGGGCGCCGCGCAGAGGTTCGCGGGCGGTCTCGCTGACCACAGCGAGCAGACTGTCAGATATCACACCGCCCACCACCTGTTGCTGAAAGCATTACAGATTGTGCTCGGACCAGAGGTGCATCAGCGGGGGAGTAATATCACGAGCGAGCGCCTGCGCATCGACTTCAGTTACGGAACTAAGATGACGCCGGAGCAGAAGGCGGAAGTCGAGAAGATTGTGAATGAGAAAATTGCCGAGGGAATTCCGGTCATTCGTACGGATATGAAGAAGGAAGACGCGGAAAAGCTCGGCGCCGAACACGAGTTCGGCGCGACGTATCCCGACACGGTCTCGGTTTACTCGGTCGGCCCGCTCGACAGCGCGTTCTCGATAGAGTTCTGCGGCGGCCCGCACGTATCGAATACGAGCGAGCTTGTCGGAACATTCAAGATACTGAAAGAAGAAGCCTCCTCCGCTGGCATCCGCCGCATCAAGGCGGTGCTTCAGTAAGTGCCGTGCCCTACGAAGCTTCGGCGTAGTAGGGTAGAATAGGCACAATGCGTTTCTTCTCAAAACTTTTCCGAAAGAAGCGAGAGGAGTGTGCTGTGCTGATAGATATCGGCGCGCGCTCGGTCGCGGGCGCGTATGCGCGATACGCGCAGGGCGAGGCGCCGACCCTGCTCTATACGCGGCGTCTCCCGATAGAGTTCCGCGAACAGGAGCCGCATGAGCGGGCGATGTTGCGCGCGCTCGAGATACTCGGGCGCGCCCTCGTCCGCGAGGGCGCGCCCGCTCTCCTGCGCGCTACCGGTAGCGGCCGGTGCGACACGATGCTCGTCTCGGTCGACGCTCCCTGGCAGAAGACCTCGGTTCGCACGGAGCATCTCGAGCAAGAAAGGCCGTTTACCTTCAGCAGAAGCTTGGTCGCCGCGACGCTTGAGAAGAGTCGCACCGCTCCGGCCGGAAAGGTTCTTGTCGACGAAAGCGTCATCGGCACCATCCTCAACGGCTACGAAACGCGCGATCCTTATGGAAAACAAGTCAAGCGCGCCTCGATCGTCGTTCTTACCTCGCTTATCGACGAGCGCGTTGCAAACGGCATCAGCGCGATTATCCGAGGTCTCTATCATGGCGGGGACATCTCTTCCATCGCCGGCAGTTCCTTGCGGTATCAGGCCATACGCATCGCGTTCCCCCACGAGCGCGACGCGCTCATCCTCGACGCGACCGGTATGTCCGCTTCTCTCGCGCTGGTGCG
>CAYHFY010000001.1:0-6234 GCA_964356085.1 uncultured Candidatus Saccharibacteria bacterium | reverse complement strand
GCGACGCGCTCATCCTCGACGCGACCGGTATGTCCGCTTCTCTCGCGCTGGTGCGCAAGAATCTGCTCGTCGACGTGTCCGAGGTCGAGGATTCTTCTGGCAGTTCCGCCGCGTGGATGAAGAAGGTTGCCGGCGAGCTGGCGAAGCTCTCGGGGCGGTTTCCCCTGCCGCACACCATCTTTCTGCTCGCTCGCGAACCGGAGATATCGTCTATCCAGGAGACGCTCGATGCGGCGAATCTGGGCACGCTCTGGCTCTCCGAGCATCCGCCGAAGATAGTGCCGGTTCTCGCGAGCCATCTTCTCGGCTCGTCGGTGCGACAGGCCGCGCCGGCGCCCGCAGACCTCTCTCTGCTTCTTATGGCGCTCTACTGGAGCCGCCGCGTTTCCGAAGGGGGATTGTAACGCCCGGGCGTGTTTCAGCGATTATTTATACCCAGCGTCAACTTCCCAAAGGGGGTTAGACTGATATACTTCTCCGTATGCGCAAACTTGATGACATCATCCCGCCGTCCCGCCGGAAAGAGCCGGAATCCCTTAGCAGTAACAGCCCCTCGCGACCTTCAAATAATCTTCCGCAGTTCCCCTATAAGACGCTTGCCGCTGTTGCGCTCATTATCGCGGTGTCTGTGGGCGTTCTCTTCTACTTCTCCTCCGCGAAGGTCGAAGTGACGCCGAAGACGGTCGCGGTCGCGGTGCAGGGTTCCTTTACCGCGAATCAGAGTACGGGGGCTCTCCCGTACGAGCTTATCACCGCGCAGAAGATCGCCTCGCAGAGCGTCAAGAGTAGCGGCTCTAAGGTCGTAAACTCCTTCGCTTCCGGCACCATCACCGTCTACAACACCCAGCCGAAGGCCCAGCGGCTTATCGAGAACACTAGATTCGCGACCACGGCCGGACTTATTTTCCGCATTCGCTCCGCGATAACCGTCCCTTCGGGAAGTACCGCGAAGCCGGGGAGTATCACGGCGAAGGTATATGCGGACAAGGCGGGCGACGCTTACAATGTCGGGCCGACCTCGTTCACTCTTCCCGGGCTCGCCGGGACGCCCCAGGCGAGCCAGGTGTACGCGCGTTCGACGTCCGCGATGATCGGCGGTGCCTCGGGCAACGTGCCGGTCGTGCTCGAGGCTGATGAAGCGCAGGCGCGGAGCGCGCTTGTCGCCGCACTCGTACCCGATCTTTCAGCGAGCCTCGCGGAAAAGATTCCCGCCGGATACGTGCTCGTGCCAGGATCCGCGACGACGTCGTACCAGGCGCTCGCGCCGGCGCCGTCCTCGACGACAGGCCAGGTCGATATCAGGGAGCAGGGCACCATCACGGCGGTCGTTTTCCCGAATGCGGCGCTTGCGAGAGCTATTGCGCTCTCGGTAAACGGGCTCGGCTATCAGGGCGAGCCGATAGAGCTTTCTTCCGTCGATACGCTCGCCCTTTCCGCCTCCGGCGGCATACCCGAGCCTGACGCGCCGTCATTTACCTTTACCCTAAGCGGTACGGCACCGCTCGCCTATACCATCGATCCCGCCCGCATCGCCGCCGCCGTGAGCGGGAAGACCAAGGCAGAGGCCGAGGTCGCGGTAAGCAACTACCCGGAGGTCAAGCGAGCGTTCATTATCCTCCGGCCGCTCTGGAGACGGACGCTCCCGCAAGACCCCGCGTCTATCGATATTGTGATGGTCGAGCCGGACACCCGTTGACGCTTTTCCAAGCATCTGCTAGATTAACGGAGTACTTGCATGCATAATGAGTAAGAAATGAGCGACGGCGAAGATATAAAAACGACGGTAAACGGTACCGTTGAAGAGGTATTGCCTAACTCGCTTTTTCGTGTTCGTATTCCTGCAAGCGTCGAAGGAGAGGAAGAGGAGCTTGTGCTCGCTTATCTCGCGGGCAAGATGCGTCTACATCGCATCCGCGTCCTGATGGGCGATCAGGTGGAGATGGTGCTTGATCCGTACGGAGGCCGCGCGAGGATTGTGCGCCGATTAACCTAAAACTTTAGCGATATTACGATGAAAGTCAGGGCGTCTATCAAAGTACAGCAACCAGGAGATCAGCTCGTCCGCCGCGGCGGGCGCCTCTACCGTATCAATAAGAAGAATCCTCGCCGCAAGGCCAGACAAGGGTAAATCTTTACACTTTTAAATTTTCATCATGCGTATTGCAGGCGTTACCATCCCCGATAATAAACAGCTCGCGTACTCTCTGCCGCTTATCTTCGGTATCGGGCCGACGCGTGCGCTCGACATCCTAAAGAAGGTCGACATCGCTCCGACGAAGAAGGGAAGCGACCTCTCCGCCGACGAGGAACAGAAGATACGCGCGCTCGCGGAAGGCTTCGTTATCGAAGGCGAACTGCGTCGCGAGATCGGCCAGAACGTCAAGCGTTTGAAGGACATCAAGTCAAAGCGCGGCGATCGGCACGCGCGCGGTATGCCGGTGCGCGGCCAGCGCACCAAGACCAACTCGCGCACGCGCCGCGGCAATGTCCGTAAGACGATGACCTCCGGCAGACGGACGCTCGAGAAGACATAGGATATTTTAACTTTTAAAAATTTAAATATTCAACCATGGGTAAAAAACGAATCATCAAGAAGAGCGGAAGAGGTCTCGACGCGGGACGGAAGGAGCGCGCCCTCTCGAAGGCCACGAAGCGCAGTCTCGAGAAGGGCGTCCTCTATATCGAGGCGACGTTCAACAACACGAAGGCGACGCTGACCGACGAGAAAGGGAATGCCGTCATCTCTTCGAGCGCGGGTGCGCTCGGCTTCTCGGGTGCCAGGAAGTCTACGCCCTATGCCGCGGCGAAGGTCGGGGAGTTTCTCGGTGAGAAGGGCATGATGATCGGGCTTAAAGAGGCGTCCGTCGTCATCTCCGGCGTCGGCGCGGGACGCGAGTCGGTACTGCGTTCTTTCTCCGGCAAGGGTATCCAGATACGCTCCATCAAGGACGTAACGCCAGTGCCGCACAACGGCCCGCGCCCTCCGAAGCCGCGTCGCGTATAAGATTTACATAATATAACCCGCAACCATGATTACCGGCCCACGATATAAGATAGCGAAGCGCCTCGGCGCGACCGTTTTTGAAAAAGCGCAGACGCAGAAGTTCGCGCTTTCCGCCGACCGGAGCGCGAAGAATAAGCGCCGCGGTCGCGGCCGCGCGAGCGAGTACAGCAAGCAGATGCTCGAGAAGCAGAAGGTGCGCGTCACCTACGGCCTACCGGAGCGGCAGTTCCGCAACTACGTGCGCAAGGCGCTTGAGGCGCGCGGCGCGAAGCCGTCCGAGCGCCTGCACGAGCTTCTTGAGCTCCGGCTCGACAACGTCGTCTGGCGTCTCGGCCTCGCGGCGACACGGCGCGGCGCGCGGCAGATGGTCGCGCACGGCCATGTGCTCGTCGGAGACAAGAAGGTCCGCGTTCCTTCGCATATCCTCTCGGTCGGCGATCTTATCGCTATCCGCGAGGGGTCGAAGAAGCATGGCGTTCTCGAAGGGTTTGCCGACCGCTTCTTGGAGCGGCCGCTCCCGTCCTGGCTTACCTGGGACGCGAAGGCGATGAAAGGCTCGATAGTCATGAATCCCACGGCCGCGTCGGCGGATCCGGCCGGCGACTTGGTCGCGGTGCTCTCGTTCTACACGAGGTAGCTTGATATTTAAACATTTAAATGTTTAAATATCTAACAATTAATTGGTAATTACGATTGCGTTATGGAATACCACATCACACTTCCGAGTAAGCCCCGTATCGTTTCCGAAGAGGGCGTGCAGGGCGTATACGAGATTGACTCGCTCTACCCGGGCTACGGCCACACGCTCGGCAATTCTCTGCGCCGCATCATCCTCTCCTCGCTTCCCGGCGCTTCTATCACGCAGGTGAAGATAGAAGGCGTCCCGCACGAGTTCGCCACTATCGACGGCGTGCGCGAGACAGTGATGGAGCTTCTCTTGAACCTTAAGCGCGTCCACTTCGTGCTTCACGGCGACGAGCCGCAGACCATCTCGCTTTCGGTGAAGGGCACGCGGGAAGTGACGGCAAAGGATTTCAACCTGCCGAGCCAGGTGGAAATAAAGAATCCGGAACAGCATATCGCCAGCCTCTCGGGGAAAGCGTCTCTGGAGCTTGAAGCGACCATCGAACGCGGCCTCGGCTACGTCGCGCGCGAGGTGCTCACCAAAGACAAGGTCGATATCGGCACCATCGCGCTTGACGCGACCTTTACCCCCATCCGCCGCGTGAATTACGAGGTTGAGAATATGCGCGTTGGCGACCGTACCGACTTCAACCGCCTGCGCATCCTCATCGAGACCAACGGCACCGTCGCTCCGCGCGAAGCCCTGGAACGTTCCATCGAGACGATGATCCATCAGCTGAAGGCGATTATCGGCTTCCAGGAAGCGTCTCCTTCCATTGCCACAGAAAGCGGGAGTGCCGCCGACGGAGGCGGTACGACGGAAGCGTCGAAGATAAAGGTCGCCGATCTCGGCCTCCCGCCGCGCGTCGCCTCGGCGCTTGAAGATGCTGGTATCAAGAGCGCCGCCGGCCTCGCGAGGAAGACCGCAAGCGCGCTCAAGGAGCTCGACGGCATCGGCGAGAAGGCGATCGAGGAGATAGCTGAAGCGCTCGCCGGTCACGGACTCACGCTCAAAAGCGAGTAATCACCATGGCGTATACCAAAAAAGCACAGACCTTCCATCGCAAGAGCGGCCAGCGCCGCGCGCTTTTGAAGTCGCTCGCCCGTTCTCTCGTCCTTGAAGAGCGCATCTCGACCACCGAGGCGAAGGCGAAGGCGCTCCGACCGTTTGTCGAACGGCTCGTCACCTACGCGAAGAAGAACACGCTCGCCAGCCGCCGCCTTGCGCGTACGCGCATCGGCGATGCCGCCGCGACGAAGAAGCTCTTCGAGACTATCGGCCCGCGTTATGCGGAGCGTACGGGCGGCTATACTCGCGTCGTGAAGCGCACGAAGCGCGGGACGAGCGACGCGCGCAAGCTTGCGTATATCGCCTTTGTCTAGTATTCATCTTGTATCTATGGCAACTTCCAACATCAAGCCGGCAGAAACGACCTACGCGATAGACGCGGCGGGCCGCACCCTCGGGCGCGTGGCGAGCGAGGCCGCGAGCGCGCTTCTCGGGAAGAGAAGCGTGCACTTCGCCAAGAACCAAGCTCTGCCGATGAAGGTCATCGTCTCGAACGCAGGCAAGCTCCATCTCCCCGCGCGCCGCACGAAGGGCACCGTCTACACGCGCTATACTGGCCACCCGGGAGGGCTCTATAAGATGACGATGGAGGAGATGATTATGAAGAAGGGCATCGCCGAGGTCGTGAAGAAGACGGTGGACGGGATGATACCGCGCAACAAGCTCCGCGCCCCCCGCATGAAGAATCTCGTCGTCAACGAATAATATTTATGGCATCAAAAACTTTCATCACCGCAGTCGGGCGCCGTAAGACCGCCATCGCGAGCGTGCGTATGCAGAAGGCCGAGAAGTCGAGCCTGCTCGTCAACGGCAAGAGCCCGAAGGACTATTTCAAGACCGACCTGCGCGCGCTCATTGCCGAGGAAGCGTTTTCGAAGGCCGAGAGCGCCGAGCACTACGCCGTCGCCGCGCATGTCGAGGGCGGCGGCATCGCGGCGCAGGCCGATGCGGTGCGCCACGCTATCTCCCGCGCGCTTATCAAGGCGGAGCCGAAGACGCGCGCCGTACTGAAGACCGCCGGATTCCTCAAGCGCGACCCGCGCGCCAAGGAGCGCAAGAAGCCGGGCCTCGTGAAGGCCCGCAAGGCCAAGCAGTGGAGCAAGCGCTAAGTGTTGTCGAAGCGCTCGCAGACAAAACCTCTCGACTATCGGGAGGTTTTGTCTATGTCACTACTGTTATCCCATCGATCTTATCGCAACTGCGTTCAGACTTTGTCCTATAGGACAAAGTCTGAACGCTATTGACGCGGTGGGTGTTTCTATTGTAGATTCAACTGCGGAGGCCGGTCGGTAACCGGCTATAGGGAGGTCAAAAATGGAAGATGTACTAGAGACGGCCCGGCGTCAGGCCGGGATGAGGACTGTGGTTGTAGGGGTTACAGGGGTGCTACTTCCTGCTGTGGTCGTGATGATTGCTATGATGGTCATCGTTCTCTTCGCCGACAACAGGCAGGTGACAGAGGAAGTTTTCCGGACGGGCACGATTATCGGCACGGCAATCATCCTGCTAATCATCCTGCTCGCCTTCGTCGGGTACT